>CAZAYJ010000279.1:0-1532 GCA_964489335.1 uncultured Planctomycetia bacterium | reverse complement strand
GATTGAAGCAGGCGGCATCATAAAGTCACAAACGGGACAAGATATGAATGAGCAGAGTCCTCTGGCGCGGTTCGGCGCCGCGGCGGCCGACAGAAATTCTCAGGAGGCGCTTTCGACGCAGGCCGCATGCAGCCTGCAGGACGTGCAGAACAGCTGGGACAGGCTCATCCGGCATCTGGCGGGAGTTAAGATGTCGGTTTCGACATATCTGCGCGAAGCTTCACCTGTACGGTGCGAGGATGGCTTGTTGACGATAGGCTTTCCCGGGAGCGCCGTATTTTTCAAGGAGACCCTGGAGCATAAAGATAATCTGAAGGTCCTCGAAGAAGCGATTGCGAGCGTCTGCGGCGCACGCCTGCGCCTGAAACTTGAGGTTGTGCAGGGTTTGGCGGCCGCGGCCAAAGAGGAAGCGCATTTCGAGGAAACGCCGTTTTTCAAATCGGCGATGGACTTGTTTAAGGGGAAGGTGGTCGGAAAATAGCCATGGCCGGATACAGTCTTGCGACAATCGAGAAGCTGATCGAAGAATTGATGAAACTGCCGGGCATCGGCCGCCGCAGCGCCCAGAGGATCGTCTATCATATGCTGGACGCTTCCAGAGAAGATGTGGCGCTTCTGACGGAGGCGATCACAAGGGTCAAGGAGAACGTGCGGTTTTGCAGTGTCTGCAATAATTTCAGCGAAACGGACGTCTGCAGTATCTGCGGCGACTTAAGGCGCGACAAGACGATCGTCTGCGTTGTCGAAAGCCCCAAGGACGTCGAGAACATCGAGCGCAGCGCGAATTTCCACGGTATGTATCATGTACTTCTGGGCGCGATCTCTCCATTGGAAGGACGCGGCCCGCACGACCTTAAAGTGGACGGCCTGATCGCCCGCGTCAAAAAGGGAGAGGTCCGTGAGGTTGTCATCGCCACGGATTCCGACACGGAGGGCGAGGCCACCGCGATCTTTCTGACGAAGCTCCTGCGGCCTCTGGGCGTCAAAGTGATGCGCATCGGCATCGGCCTGCCCGTGGGTTCCAATCTTGAATACGCGGATCCGGCGACCCTGGCGCGCGCCATGGAGGGGCGCCGGGAGATATAAGCGTTTCTTGACGCTCGGCGTTTTTTCGCATATAATCTTTCCACCCTCAAAGGGTTGATTTTCCGTTCTTTATAGCTTTATTCCCCCAGGGCTCCTCGCCGTAGGCAGGGAGTTATGGTGGGAGATGTAGAGCAAATTGTTCTTTATAATAACGATTTTATTCCCCCGTAGCTCAGTCGGTAGAGCGAGTGGCTGTGGGAGGCCGAAGGCCGACCAAGAAAGTCGGTTGAGGCACGGCATGGAGAAGAAGGTGATATTGGCGAGGCAAGACACAAGGCCATATGCGCAACGGCGATCATATTTGATTGCGGCTGTCCGCAAGAGACGTAAAAAAGTGCGGCAGATGGCAATTGAATATAAAGGTGGCCGATGCCAAAAATGTGGCTATGATTTTTGTGTTGATGCCCTAGAATTTCACCATTCAGATTCTTCGGGAAAAGACTTCA
>CAZAYJ010000278.1:0-1537 GCA_964489335.1 uncultured Planctomycetia bacterium | reverse complement strand
CTGGGTCGGCAAGTACCCGTTCAAGGGGGCCGGCAGCACCAAGAATGCTCTGGAAAAGAAATGCATGTGTTAGCGGTATGAAAGAAGGATGATTATGAGTCTGAACTATAAGCGGGCGGGTGTGGATATCGACAAGGCCAATCTTTTTGTGGACGGCATCAAGGGGCTGATCCAGAAGAGTCAGCGACGGGAGGTCATGGGAGGGATCGGCGGATTCGGCGCGTTTTTTGACCTGGCGAAAACCAGATATAAAGATCCTGTGCTCGTTTCTTCCTGCGACGGCGTCGGCACGAAACTTAAGATCGCCATTGCCGCCCGGATTCATCATACCGTCGGCATCGACCTGGTGGCTATGAGCGTCAACGACGTCCTGTGCAGCGGGGCGGAGCCCCTGTTTTTCCTGGATTATATCGCCACAGGCAAAATCGAACCTTCTGTCTTGAAGGATGTGGTGCGGGGTATTGCCGAGGGGTGCCGTCAGGCTCATTGCGCCCTTGTGGGCGGCGAGACCGCCGAGATGCCGGGGATGTATAAGTCCGGAGACTACGATTTGGCGGGATTCTGTGTCGGCATTGTCGAAAGAAAGAAAATCCTCAGCAGCTCGCGCGTCGCCTTGGGGGACGCCGTCATCGGTCTGGAATCCTCGGGGTTGCATTCCAACGGCTTTTCGCTGGTGCGCAAGGCCTTTACGCCGCTGGAGCTGCGCGCGCGCGCCCAGGAATTCCTGAAGCCCACACGGATCTATGTCAAGCCGGTTTTATCCGTCTTAAAGGCTTTTAATGCGACATCGTGTAACGTCAAGGCCTTGGCCCATATCACGGGCGGCGCTTTCTATGACAAGGCCGGCCGTGCCGTGCCTCCCAAGACGACGATGATCATTTATAAAAATGCCTGGGCGCGTCCTCCGATTTTCGAGGAACTGCAGCATTTGGGCAAGATCGATGAAAAAGAGATGTTCCGGACGTTCAATATGGGCATCGGCATGGTCGTGGTTGTGCGCGACGCCGCCAAGATGGATATCGTGCGCGCATTTTCCAGACATGGCGTCAAAGCCGCCATCATCGGCGAGATTGTCAGCGGTGTTGGCGGTGTCGCCGTCGTCTGATGGCCGTAAGCGTTTTCCCCGGCTTGTTTTTTTTGGGAAATGGCAGGGACTCCGAAAGGAGGTTGCATGAAAATCCTCGTGGTTGGTTCTGGCGGCAGGGAACACGCCCTGGTGTGGAAGATTGCGCAGTCGCATCACGTCAAAAAAATTTATTGTGCGCCGGGCAACGGCGGCATCGCAGGGCTGGCCGAGTGTTTAGCGATCAAGGCCGACGATATAGCCGGGCTCCTGGATTTTGCGCAGAGTCATCTGATTGATTTGGTGGTGGTGGGCCCAGAGGCGCCTCTGGTGGAAGGCATTGTGGATGTGTTCCAAGACGCAGGCCTGAAGATTTTCGGGCCGCGCCGCCGCCCCGCGCGCCTGGAGGCGAGCAAGCTCTTTGCCAAAGAGATCATGGCGAAGTACCATATCCCGACGGCTGCGTTCGCGGTT
>CAZAYJ010000277.1:0-1572 GCA_964489335.1 uncultured Planctomycetia bacterium | reverse complement strand
TTGCCGAGCATCTCGACAACCGGGTGATGGAACGGGGTCTGACCCACCTCGTCCAAATCTCCCGTGCGAAAACACTTCTGGCAGCTCGTGGCGCGCTTGACGTCGCGCACCTTGCCCAAAAAACGGTCTTTAAACTGGTTCATGCCCGCTGAGGTAAAAAGAACCGACGGATCATTGGCCGGAACGAGGGAATCGCTCTTAAAGAGCTTGTGCCCCTTGGACACAAAAAAATCAAGGTATGCCTGCCGCAATTGATTTGTTGTGAGTTGTTTCATCTGATTTCTTCCAGGATGGTTTCAATGACGAGGCTTTGAGGGAAACCGCGCCTGACGAGATAACCGAAGAGTCTGGCTTTGACTTTGTCTTTCTCTAGCCCCTGCATCCGTCTCATTTTTTGCCGCACAAGGTCCCGGACGACCTCTTTTTCGTCATACCCCTGGCATGCTCTCTCAAAAGCCGCCTCGATCCATTTCTCGCCTACGCCCTTTTTTTTGAGCTCCCGACGCAGGCGATTGCGCCCCAAGGGCCTCTTCATGCGGGTCTCCACCCACAAGCGCGCGAAAGTCTCATCGTCTACCAAACCAGATTTTTTCAGGGACGCAATGGTCTCGTCAATGATGCCCCTGGCATACTCTTTCTGCGACAGCTTGTCCCGGATCTCCTGCTCGCTTCTGAGGCGGAATTTCAAAAGGCGGAAAGCATAAGCCCTGGCCTTTTCTTTCTCGTCCTTTTCAGGAGGCATAAAAATTCTCCTTGCCGCTCTTTCTTCGGTGCAGAGGCCTGCGCCTGAGCCTCGGCGACTTTCCTGGCGTGTTCCTGCCGGATCCGCTTATCGATCTCGGATGCAACCTTGGAATTCGCTTTCAGGAACATCCTGGCCGCATCCCTGCCCTGTCCAAGCTTCTCTTCGCCCATAAGGATCCAGGCGCCTGATTTCTGCAGGATATTAAGGTTCACGCCCGTATCGATAAGGTCCGACTCTTTGGAGATGCCTTCGGCATGCAGGAAATCGATTTCTGTCTCCTTGAACGGCGGGGCCACTTTGTTTTTGACGACTCTGACCCTGACGCGGCTGCCGATAACCTCTTCGCCCGACTTGATATAACTGATGCGCCTTAAGTCCAGACGAACCGAAGAGTAGAATTTCAAAGCGCGGCCTCCGGTCGTCGTTTCCGGATTGCCAAACATGACGCCGATCTTTTCACGGATCTGATTGATGAAAATGACGCAGGTCTTGGACTTAGAAATCGTGCCTGTCAGCTTGCGCAGGGCTTGCGACATCAAACGCGCCTGCAGTCCCATATGGCTGTCGCCCATATCGCCTTCAATCTCGGCCTTTGGCGTGAGCGCCGCAACCGAATCAATAATGATAAGATCGACAGCATTGGAGCGCACGAGGGTCTCGGCGATCTCCAGGGCCTGCTCGCCCGTATCCGGCTGGGAGATCAGCATATCGTCGAGATTAACGCCGATCTTCTTGGCATATGTAGAATCAAAGGCATGTTCCGCATCGATAAAAGCGTCGACTCCGCCCTGCTTCTGGACATGGGCGATGATGCACAGGGTAAGAGA
>CAZAYJ010000276.1:0-1582 GCA_964489335.1 uncultured Planctomycetia bacterium | reverse complement strand
TTCATCAACATCTTGCGCATAGCATCGACCATGGCGGGCGGACCGCACGTATAGAATATCCTTTCGGGATAATCTTGGATCTCCTGACGCACCAGATCGTCATCGATGTATCCCTTGAGACACCCCTCGATATTCTCGGCGCATTCCGTCAGGGTATAGAGGACACGGAGATGGTTGTTTTCCTTCTGTAACGCCAACAGCTCATTGCGAAAAATCAGATACTCGGGCGTACGGCTGGAATACAACAAAACGAGGCTTGACGTCAGCTTCATGTCCGTCGCATATTTTAAAATACTGCGCACCGGTGTAATGCCGATGCCGCCAATCAGAAACGCCGCCTTAGCATACTGGCCGGTAAACGTAAAATTCCCCATGGGAAAACGCACGGCGCAGGTCTGGCCTATCTGGAGAGATTCCAAGGCCCGCGAAAAAGGGCTGCCGCTCAGCTTCTTTGTGAACTGGATAAACCCTTTTTCAGTGGGCGAGCTGGAAATAGAAAAGGCCTTGGAGACTTGACGTCCGCCTATGGGCAGCGTCAAGACGAGATACTGGCCGGGATCATAAGGAACGTCTTCTTGCAGGGCGAAACGGAACGTCTTAACATCACAGCAATGCGTGACGATCTCTATTAGCTCCAGGGGCCGGTTATCCATAAATCACCTCTTAAAGTTCCTTTTGCGTCCGGCGGATCAATCGTTTCATGTCGTGCCTGCCGATAAAACACCCCGCAACATCTGGATGGCCGCCACCCCCGAATTCCTCGGCGATCCTGCCGACGTTGACAAACCCTTTGGACCTAAGACTGACGCGCCACCGGCCGTTGGACATCTGCCGAAACAAGAGAATAGCCTTGACCTCCTTAAGAGTCCGTATCTGGTCGGCGATAGGATCGACATCCTCCTCGCTTGCTTTTAATCGCCTGAGATCCGACGCCCTGACATATGTCACAGCCAGGCGGCCGCGGCTGTAAAAACGGACACGCGAAAAACAAATACCCAGAAGCATCGCCTCCTGGCGGGTGCGGCTCCAATAACTCTTATCCACGAGCTGGTAATAATTAACGCCCTGGGAGATCAGCTCGGCGCATATCCTGAACGTCTGCGCTGTAATGGTCGGCAACCTGAAAGAACCGGTTTCGACAATAATAGACACCAGAAGACAAACCGCCATCTGTCTGTCCGGTGAAAGCCCCAGTAAGCGAATGAGGCGGTAAACGATTTCGCCTACGGCCGCTGCCTTCGTGTCGATAATCTTCAGATCCGCGAATGGTTTACGAAAGGCATGGTGATCTATCTCAACCGCCTGTCCGGCCCTCAGGAAAACGTCTTCATAAAATTTCCCCAGCTGAACCCATGAGGCGCAATCCAGGGCAATGGCCAGATCGAACGGTGTGTTGTCCGTGAGCTTCAGACGAATAGAACTATAGCCGGGCAGGAAATGGTAACGGGCCGGCAAGACACTCGGAGAAAATAGGGTCACATCCTTGTGCAAACTCTTAAGGGCCAGCGCCAATCCTGCCATCGACCCCAGGGCGTCGCCATCAGGGAACAAGTGCACGCACACCGCGATCCTATTGGCCTTC
>CAZAYJ010000275.1:0-1602 GCA_964489335.1 uncultured Planctomycetia bacterium | reverse complement strand
ATATAATCGCCGCGGAGAGCGAATTCCATCAGAGGTCAGAGGCCGGCAAGGACTTTCAACGCATGGAGATATTTCTCGGATGTCTTTTGGATGACATCAGCGGACACATCCGGGGCCGGAGGCGTCTTGTCCCAAGAGAGCGTCTCAAGATAATCCCTCACAAACTGCTTGTCAAAGCTGGGTTGGGGACGCCCCGGACGATAACCTTCGTTCGGCCAGAAACGGGAAGAATCCGGAGTCAGCACCTCGTCGATCAGGATCAGCTTTCCACGGAATCTGCCAAACTCGAATTTGGTATCGGCAATGATGATTCCTTTTGTCTGGGCGTAGGCGGCCGCTTTTTCATAGAGGGCGACGGCCTTGGCGCGAACCTCCGCAAAAGCCTCTGGGCCGACAATTCGGACTGCCCCGGCCTCGTCAACATTGATGTCATGGCCGACATCCGCCTTGGTGGAAGGCGTAAAGATGGTCTGGGGCAACTTTTCAGATTCTTTCAACCCGGCCGGCAGCCTGATACCGCAGACGGATTGCGTCTTCTGATATTCTTTCCATCCCGAACCGGACAAATACCCGCGCACGATACACTCGATGGCGAGGGGTTCGGCTTTTTTAACAAGCATGGACCGGCCGCGCAAGACATCTTGATATTTTCTGGCCTGCGGCGGGTAGGCGGCCACGTCCGCCGTCAACAGATGGTTCTCACAGATATTCCGGAGGTAATCGAACCAGAAGAGGGAGATCTTCGTCAGGACTTCTCCCTTGTGAGGGATGCCGCAGCCCAAGACGACGTCGAAACAAGAGATGCGGTCTGTCGCGACAATCAAGAGGCTGTCGCCGAGATCATAGACATCCCGCACCTTGCCTCTGCGCAAAAGCTTTAAATCGGGAAAATTTGTCTGGAGGAGAATGTTCTCAGGCATATTGCCGTCTATTCCTGCAGCCTCTTGTTCTGCGCTTCCCATTCAGCCCAGAGCTCCCTGGGGAGCCTGTTGCCGAACATTTTCAAGAACTCTTTCTGGCTCTCCATCTCCTGTATCCACTCAAAACGGTCAATATCCAGAAGCCGTTGCAGCGCATCCCTGGAGATATTCAGACCCGTCAGATCCAGGTCTTGCGGCCTGGGAACATAGCCCACAGGCGTCTTGACCGCCTCAACCTTGCTGTTACAACGGTCGAGGATCCACTCCAGGATGCGCAGGTTCTCGCTGTAGCCCGGCCACAAAAACTTGCCGTGCTCATCCAGACGGAACCAGTTCACATGAAAAATCTTGGGCTGTTTCTCCATCCTCTTGCCCATTGCAAGCCAGTGGCTGAAATAATCGCCCATATCGTAGCCGCAGAAAGGCAACATCGCCATCGGATCGCGACGAACTTCGCCTACCGTGCCCATCTGGGCGGCAGTGCGCTCAGAGGCCATGGTCGCGCCGATATAGACACCATGTTGCCAATTAAACGCCTCGTACACCAAAGGTGCCACATGCGCCCGGCGGCCGCCAAAAACGATCGCTGAAATCGGCACGCCATGGTGGTGTTCCAGGCGGAAAGATATCGACGGAGACTGCGACGCAGGTCCCGTAATCACACAATTCGGAAGCGCGCCAT
>CAZAYJ010000274.1:0-1638 GCA_964489335.1 uncultured Planctomycetia bacterium | reverse complement strand
AAGCACCGTTGTTTATGTCCGGAGATTTTAAAAATGTTAAAAAACCCCTTATAGTATATATTATGGACTTGATTATTTGAGGTGTCAATAGAAACTCACCCCGTTTTGTGGCCTGCAACTGTATTTTCTTCAACGAGGATGCGTTTGAGGATTTTCCCGGTCGAGTTTTTAGGGAGCTCCGCCCTGATCTCGATTTTTCGCGGGATCTTGTAGTCGGCCAGATGCTCGCGCAGATAAACGATGATGTCGTGCTCTGTCAGCGCGCCGGGCGTTTTGAGGACAACGTATCCCTTGGGGATCTCTCCTTTATGCGGATCGGGAACACCGATGACCGCCGCTTCTTTGATGCGGGGATTTTGGTAGAGAACTTCCTCGATCTCGCGGGGATAGACGTTGAGCCCCCGAACGTTGACCATGTCTTTTTTGCGGCCCATGATGACGATGTAGCCGTCTTTATCGATTTTCGCCATATCGCCGGTCAAAAGCCATCCGTCACGGAGTGTCTGGTGGTTGTCTTCATCTTTTTTGTAGTAGCCGAGCATAACATTCGGCCCCTTAACACATAGTTCTCCTTCCTGTTCTGGGCCAAGCGGCTGCCCGTGGTCGTCAATGACCTGCACCTTTACGGCCGGGATGGGCAGGCCGATAGAACCGGCTTTTCGGGGGCCTTGCAGGGGGTTGAGGGAGACGACCGGCGAGGCCTCTGTCAATCCATAGCCCTCCAAGAGAGGCAAGCGGAATTTTTTCTCAAACCCCAAAAAGACTTCGACGGGAAGAGCCGCTGCGCCAGAAATGGCGAGTCTGACAGGATTTAATAGTCTCAACAGGAACGGCGGCATGAAGGCAGGGAGTTTTGTATCTTTAAGGATCCCATAGATAGACGGGATGCCGACGAAGATCGTGACTTTATTTCTGCGGATTGTTCTTAAAAGTTTTTTGATGGGCCGCGGCGATTTCATGATGACGGTCTTGGCCCCTGCCTCTAGCGGCATCAGCATGCAGACTGTCGCTGCAAACGAATGAAAAAGCGGTAAAAATGAGATGACGGTATCCTTCGGGGTGAGGCGGATGCATTGAGACGAGGAGCGGATATTGGACAGAAGATTGCCGTGCGTCAGAACGGCGGCTTTGGGGTGGCCCGTCGTCCCGGATGTGTAAAGAAAGACAGCAGGTTCCTTAGACATTTCGGGCTTGCCGACGGATGGCGCAACAGATGCATCGGTTGGCTGTTCTCTGGTTTCGGAGACCTGGAGGACGAATTCCAAATTTTCCGTTATTGTTTTTAATTCATCGGCCACGGAGGCATAGGCAGCTGAGGTGATTAACCCTTTGGCCCCGGAGTCGTCGAGGATATATTTGATCTCTTCCCTCTTGAACATGTGGTTGACGGGAACGATGATGCCGCGGTTCAGGAGTATCCCAAAATACGCATAGACGAATTCGGGGGAATTGTCCAATAGGATGGCGATCCGTTCTCCCCGTTCGGCTCCTGCGGCCTTGACGGCGGCGGCCATGCGGCAGGATTCCCGGAGGAGCTCGCCATAGCTGATTTCTTTGGAACCGAAGATCAGGGCTATCCTGCCAGGGTAAAGGCGGTCGCCGCGCCGCAGGATATCTGTGAGGTTATTGGAAATGTTT
>CAZAYJ010000273.1:0-1646 GCA_964489335.1 uncultured Planctomycetia bacterium | reverse complement strand
TGTGCACTATCTCTTTGAAAAGGACGAGGCGGCTTCTGCCAAGGCGCTCTTGCGCGTGGCCAGGATCTACGAACGCATGGAGAATTGGACTGAGATGCGCAAGATTCTTGAGAAGGTGGCTTCGCTGAATGTGCCTGAAGCCAAATATGCCGCAGAGAAGCTCAGGAATTTTGAAGAGAAGGATTGACGATAATTTATTATGACGGAAGGCGGCCTTGTGCAGTTCGCCGGCTGAGGCCTCCAGTGTCCAAAAAGGAAGGTTTGCGATGAAAGAAAGATGGCTGCGGTTGACCATTCTGTGCGTTTGTCTTGCGTCGTCGGTTATTTTGTATCTGCAGAATCCTTTGCTGCGTCTGGGCGGATGGGCCGTTGTCCCGGTCCTTTTTTGTTCTCTGTTGGGTTTTGCGGTTGTGTTTGCCAAAATCAGGCAGCTTGCGTCTGTCCGTCTGGATGCCTCGGCATTCCTGAAGCAACTTTTTGAAAAGCTTGAGCGCCAGAGATTGAAGGAGGCCATTGATCTCTGTGAAGAGACGGACGTCCCATTGTCCAGGGTCCTGCGCGCCGGAATCATCAAATATGATCATGGTAAAGACGAAATCAGGGAGTCTATGGATAACGCACTCAGATATGAAGGGCCCGCCCTTGGGCAGTATATGGCGCTTCTGTCAACGCTTCTTGATGTTCTGCCGCTTTTGGGGTTCCTCGGGACGTTGCTGGGGATTGCCGAAATTTTTCACGTTTTTGAAGCCAGGCAGGCTGTTTCACTTTCCGTCGGGCTTGGAGATATTACAGGAGGCGTCTGGCAGATGGTCTTGGCGCCGCTTCTGGCGCTGACGGTGCTTGTTCCTCTGTATGTGGCTTTTCGTTTTCTTTCGGCACAGATCAGGATTGTTGAGGAGGACATCGATATATCCTGCCGGGAACTTTTGAGCGTTCTTTTAGAGAGGAGAATGCAGTCGTGAAAGACTTCGGGCGGGCCGACGGAAAATCATGCACTGGGTTGAGGTTTTTTTACCTGGTTTTTTTAAACATCATTTTGGTTCTGTTTTTTCTCTACGTCATACTCGATCGCGTCGTGCCGCGCGGAGGGCTGGATATCTCCTTGCCGAAAGTTATCACCAGCGCGCCGGTAACAGGAAGGGGGCGCATTGTCGTCATCCGCGAGGATGGAGGGATTTTTCTGAATGCTTCCGTCCGTGCATCCGTCGCAAAAGACTTGGACACTTTTTTTCGCGGGGCGGCGCTGGCGGACGGTCCTGTCCTGATCAAGGCCGACCAGCGCGCCCATGTAAGGGACCTTGTCCGCGTCTGGGATGCCGCCAGGGCCGCGGGCGTGAGTCAGATCAGCATAGCGACTAATGAATAATCCGCGGATATCCATCCGGTTTCTTTTGTTTGGATTATCTTTGTCTTTGTTGTGGCATTTTGTCTGGGGGGTCGGCCTGGCCCCTGTTTTGTCTCCGCGTCATTACGGCAGGATATCAGGGCATACGGTCTATGCTGGTTCTTTCTTGAAGTCTTCCGATTTTCAGCCCCTGCAGTCGCAGGCGGCTCGACAGAAAAATGCTTTCGGCGTCTTCGGCGGAGCCGAACCCGCACCCCGTCCCGCCCACGAGAAAATAGATGCAGGTGCCCCCCACCCGGAC
>CAZAYJ010000272.1:0-1671 GCA_964489335.1 uncultured Planctomycetia bacterium | reverse complement strand
GGCCCTTTTTGTCACTGGTCCGCTCCGTGACCCTAATGACTCGGCGGAAGGCAAGCTCTTGCTCTTTGCCGTTTTCATCGGTGGCGCTGTGGCGCTCCGTAACACTGAAGACCGCCACCCGTTTGCCCGGACGGGGCGTTTCCACCATTCCTTTGGCAAAGGCCTCAGCCTTCCATACCTCGGGGTCCTGCTTGCGGGGGTTCCACTTGATGATGTAATCCACATCGTCATGTCGGGAGAGTTCAACCCGGTTGGCAACGGCATCGTGGGCCGAGTCGGCGCGAAGGAGGAGCTTATCCTTGCTGATCTGCCGAATCTTCGCCAGCGCCCGTTGCAGAAAGGGGTTAAACGCTTTCTGGGGGTGTTGGGAGCCGGGCAACAGGGTACATTCGATCAGCCATCCTTCGTTGGCGAGGTAAACCGGCATCGCAAGGTATCCGTCAAAGTTCCGGTAGGTGCGGCTCACACACTCTTTCTTTGTACCGGAGTTGTCCATCGCGAAGCCGTCGATATCCACGGCAATGTGACCGGTGGAGAGGGGGGTCAGAGGAACCTCGGTCTTCATCAAAAACTCGATGATTGACCAAGAGACCGCCTGGAGGAACTCTGTGGCGTGGTCATCCATCCGCTGGCGCAGGGTCGCTTCCGAAGGAACCTGCTTAAGACCCAGAGCTTCACGGAAAAAGTCATCTTCCCGGTGCTGCTCGATGGCCACGAAGTCGCTCTTCCCCTGAGCAAGAAGAGCGCAAAACGATCTGATCACATCTGCATGGGAAATGCCGTGTGACAGGGGAACCGCCTTGGCAAGAGATGGGGAGAGATTCGTGAAACGGTTCAGCGCCATTCCGACAAGAGAGATGCCCGAGGTTGAGGTGTAGAATTCTTCGTCAGATTGCTCGATGATAAATCGCTTCATGGAATTCACCCGCCAAGTGAGTTTTTGTGGGCAAATCAATAGCATATTTATCAAAGAACATCAATTACTTATGCAAGATTAAATCAAATTACTGAACTTATTTTCACGGATTGAGGCGCAACAAATGGGGTGCACGATCCTGATAACTTTGCTATCATCCTTCCGAGTCATGGTCTTCCTCCTGATAAAGTTTTTTCTGCCGAAATTACCTATCAGTGGATTACCGTGACTCAACCATTATTGCAACAGGGGCAGCCCCATTTTCATCCTTTGTTGTGCCCGATCCAGGGCATGGGGGTTAGTCAGAAAATAAACTACGCTGCCTTGGTCAGGGGTTCAATAGTGACTTTGAAGCCAAGGCTTTCCAGGCGTTTAACGTGATGGCGCTGAATCATGGAGGCTTTGAGTTTATCCAGAAATTCGGCGCCCAGTTCCCGGTAGGGGATATCATTCTTGAGAATATGGTACGCAATGACCATGATGCTATGAGCGACGGCGACAATGGCTTTCTTTTTCCCCCGCCGTGTGACGAGACGGCGGTATTGGGAGTTCAGATAGGTGTCCTTGGTGTGGGAGGCTGCCCATGCAGCTTCCATCATCGCCCTTCGCAGCCATTGATTTCCCTTCCTTGTCTTCCCACTCATGCGTTTCCCGGCACTCTCGTTATTGCCGGGACACAACCCCGCCCAGGAGGCCAGATGACGCGCCGTTGGAAAATGACCCATATCCGGTCCAATCTCCGACAGAGTGACCTC
>CAZAYJ010000271.1:0-1685 GCA_964489335.1 uncultured Planctomycetia bacterium | reverse complement strand
ACGTCCAACGATGTGCTGGATACGACTCTGGCCTTGCAGATGCGGGATGCTTTTAATATTCTCATTGAGGATGTTGAGAGATTGCTGCCGATTTTGGCGAAGACCGCCAAAAAATACAAAGACACGCCGTGCATCGGCCGGACGCACGGGGTGCATGCCGAGCCGACGACCTTTGGTCTTAAGGTTGCCCTTTGGCACGACGAGATGAAAAGAAATCTCGAACGGCTGCGGGCCACGCAGCACGGCATTGCCGTCGGCAAGCTTTCCGGGACCATTGGCACATATTCTAACATCGAGCCTGAGGTGGAAGAATATGTCTGTGCCAAACTTGGGCTGGGTGTTTCTTACGGCTCCACGCAGGTTGTCCCGCGCGACCGCCACGCCGCATGCCTTATGAGCATGGCGATGACAGGGTCTTCCTTGGAGAAGTTTGCCACCGAGATCCGGCATCTCGGCCGCACTGAGGTTCAGGAAGCTGAGGAACCGTTTGGCAAACACCAGAAAGGGTCTTCGGCCATGCCGCACAAGCGCAATCCCGTTATCTGCGAGCGGATCTGCGGCTTAAGCCGTCTCCTGCGCGCCAATGCTATGGCCGGTCTTGAAAATATCAGCTTGTGGCATGAGCGCGATATCAGCCATTCGTCGGTGGAGCGCGTGGTCCTGCCGGATTCGACCATCGCCCTGGACTATGTCCTTAATCTTTTTATCGAGGTGGCTGAGGGGCTTGATGTATATCCCAAGAATATGCTCATCAACCTGGGCCGGACCAACGGCCTGATCTATTCCCAATGCGTGCTTCTGGCGTTGATGAAAAAAGGCTTGAGCCGGCCGGTGGCTTACGATATCGTCCAGAAGAATGCATTTACGTCACGTTCCCTGAACAGGGATTTTAAGAGCGTCCTCTTGAGCGATCCGAAGGTCAAACGTCATCTGAGCGCCGGCGAGATCGAGGCGTGCTTTGACATCAGGTATTATCTGCGGCATATCAACAGGATCTTCAAGAACCTGGGTTTGTGATAGCGCGGGCGGTTCGCCGTTTGGGGGAGTCTATTCCTGTGTTCGCAGGATGCGCTTAACCGGCATCTCACATAAAAAACCTGGAAAGAAACAGGGTCGCGGCCCCTGGGGAGCCCTTGGGTTCTGGTCAGTCCCGTTAGAGACAGGCCCTACGGAGGAGCGGGATCTCCCGGCGTGTTTTTTAAAATCCGCGCATCTTCTGTAAGAAGCCGCATTTTTATTTCTATGCGTATGTTAGGATAAAACGGCGTCTCCAGCGAGATTGATTTTTGTCATTTTTTCTGCTATAGTAGGACTTCCGTTTTTCTCGAAAAAAGGGTCCTTCCACAATGTACTGGCGCGTAGAAATCAAGGAAAAAGAGGGGGTCTTCAGCGGGTTTCGTGAAGGCCTCCTGGCAGATATCGCTCACCTCGGGTATCAAGGCGTCACAGACGTCCGTCTCCATCACATCTATTTTCTTATCGGATCGCCGACAGAGGCGGAAACCCGGCGCATCGCCGCAGAGCTTTTGACCGACCAGGTCATTGAGGATTTCGAGGTCTATGCGCAGGATGAGACCCCTCTGACCCCCGCCGGCTAGACCCCGTTGCAGATTATTTATAATCCCGGCGTCATGGGTCCCGTGGTGGATTCTACGGTCGGCGGCCTCCGTGAGCTCGGGATCTCC
>CAZAYJ010000270.1:0-1701 GCA_964489335.1 uncultured Planctomycetia bacterium | reverse complement strand
CAGGAGCTTGTGCGCCTGACAAAAGAGGCGCCGGTCATCAAGATTACGAATCTGCTTTTGGAAAAGGGCATCGAGATGAATGCCAGCGATATCTTGATCGAACCATGGGAACATTCCATGCGCGTGCGTGTGCGCGTCGACGGGATGCTGCGTGAGATCGAAGGCCCGCCTTTGAAGTTCCATGCGCCGATTGTCTCGCGCATCAAGGTTATGTCGGAACTCGATATCGCCGAGCGCCGCCTGCCGCAGGACGGCCGCTTTAAAGTCAAGATCCAGGACCGTTTTGTCGATTTCCGCGTCTCGATTCTTCCGTCGTTCTTCGGCGAAAAGGTGGCCTTGCGTATTTTGGACAAGAGCATGGCGACGCTTGATTTGGACCGTCTGGGGTTCGATACCGAGACATTGGCGACGATCAAATCGGGTGCCGACCGGCCCCACGGCATGATTCTTGTTTGCGGCCCGACGGGATCGGGGAAGACGACGACGCTCTATTCGGTCCTGAAATACGTCGATTCACCCGAAGACAATATCGTGACCGTCGAAGACCCTGTGGAATATCAGCTGGAAGGTATTAACCAAGTAAGTGTCCGTCCGGAGATCGGCCTGACATTCGCCGGGTGTCTGCGTTCGATCCTCAGACAGGATCCAGATACGATCATGGTCGGCGAGATCCGCGATTTCGAGACTGTGGACATCGCCATCAAAAGCGCTCTGACAGGTCATCTGGTTTTGAGCACATTGCATACGACGACTGCCGCGGGCACCATCATCCGTCTCGTGAATATGGGCGTCGAGCCCTTTTTGATCACCTCTTCTGTTATTTGCCTGATCAATCAGCGTCTTGTCCGCAGGATCTGCGATTCCTGTAAAGAGAGCTATGAGCTGGCACCAGATATGGCGGCATCGCTGGGGATCCAGGCGACGAAGAAGGGCGTTACCGTCTTTCGCGGCAAGGGGTGCAAGAGGTGCTTTGGCATTGGTTACGCGGGTCGGCTTGTCATCGGTGAAGCCCTGGTGTTGACCTCGAAGATTAAGGATTTGATTATTCAAAGGGCGCAAGAATATGAGATTAAGGCGGCTGCGCGCAGAGAAGGTATGAAGACGTTGCGGGAAAACGGGATCAGGAAGGTTTTGGAAGGGGTGACGTCCCTGGAGGAAGTCCTGCGCGTTACCGCGCCCGACGAGCCGCTCGACAAGAATGAAAAATGAAAAATTAAAAATGAACAATTTCAATTGTTCATTTTCCATTGTTAATTGATTTTCCTATGGCGACATTCAAAAAAAGACTCATGGACGCTCTCCTTCAGGCAAAATTGCTGACGCCGCAGGATTTGGAGAGGGCTGAGCAAATCCAGGCCAAGACAGGGGAGAACCTGAAGGATATCCTTGTCAAACAGGGTTTCGTGAAAGAGAAAGACCTGATTGCCGCGCTGGCCAAAGAGCTTTTCATCCCTTATCTTGAGCTGACGAAATACAAAATCGACGCCCAGGTGATTGAGATGCTTCCGGAGAAGGTGGCGCGGCAGTACAAGGCGGTCCCCTTGTCTAAGATCGGCAATGTCCTGAGTGTTGCCATGAGCGACCCCTTGAATATCTTTGCTATTGACGATCTTAAGGCGATTACGGGCTATGACATCGACATCGTGCTGGCCAGTGAAAAAGACATCACCAAGACCCTTGACAGGTTCTTCAAGGGGGTGA
>CAZAYJ010000269.1:0-1707 GCA_964489335.1 uncultured Planctomycetia bacterium | reverse complement strand
CCTCTTCGTCTTTCAAGGCCTCGACCATCGCCAGGACATCGGCCTTGACCTTCTTACGGAAATCTTCGTCATCATAGAACGGCGCGGGATAATTCCAAAACCCCAACCAATGCCCCATCATCGTGCGAATGCCGAATTTCTTGTAAAGGTCGGAGATCACCCGGCGGACAGCCGCCATATCCTCTCCCGGTTGATAAAACCTCACCGTGTTGACGCCCATCTTTTTCATCAGCGCGCCATCTACGAGCCACGGCTGGGCCGGATCGTTCCAATAATCATAGTCGTGCGTCTTGCCGACAGGGATCGGATTATAACAGACGCCCTTGACGATAAAAGGCCTGCCGTTCACCATCAGTTGGTATTGGCCGCCCTTCAGCGTCTTGATGAAGACCTTTTTTTTGACCGAAGGGGACATACCACAGAGACAGAGAACAGATAACAGAGCACAGAGAACAGGGAAAAATCTGCCCCTCTTACCCCGCTTTCTGTACTCTGCGCCCTGCCCTCTGTGCTCTGGATAACTCATCTTTATTCGTACTTTATTTCGTCGAGATAAAACACGGCGCCGTCCGGATTAACATCCAGGTTCGTCGCCCAGGCAAAACCGCCGATAATATAGGAAAGGTCCTTGCCTGTCAGATCAATGGTGTATTGCTTCCACTCCTTGTCCAAGACCACAGGGCCGATGCCGGCTGTATCGGAATCGGAATACTCGCCCATGATCCCGCCGACCTTGAACTCCTCGATCCTCTCTCCGCCCTTCTCGCCTCTAGCCCAGAAAGTCAGCTTCTTGGCGCGGGAAAGATCGAATCCGCCGTCAACGCCGCCCCAGTTATTCGCCGGATACTGCCAATACATCCCTGCCCAGCGCGCGCCGTTGGTGGCCTTGTTGTCATAGGTGATTTTGATGCAGGTCTTGCCGAAATACGGATTCTCGGTCGATCCCACATCAAGCTTGAGATCGCTGTAATCGCCCATCCACCCCGAAGGGATGAAATGGTTCTGGATCGAACCCTTGTCGGCGTAAATATAGAACGGCATCTCCTGCGTCTTTTTGCCGGCCGGTTTGAGCGCCGGGTCATACTCGAACTTGATATCATCAACATAGAACGTCGCGCCGTTCGGATTGGAATCGGCATTGGCAACCCAGCACAAAGCCCCGTTGATATAGGAAAGGTCTTTGCCGGCCAGGTTGACCGTATACGGCGTCCATGTCGTCGTCAGTTCGATCGGCCCGATAGAGACCTCCGTCGTGTCCGGATACGTCCCCTTGATGCCTCCGACGGCAATCTTATCGATGATCTCTCCGCCCTTTTCGCCGCGCATCCACAGGGTCAACTTGTTCAACCCCGTCAAATCAAAACCGCCCTTTTTGGAACCCCAGTTATTGGCCGGATTCTGCCAATACACCCCTGCCCAACCCTGATTCTGAGTCTTCTTGGCCGTGTAGACGAACTTGATGGAGGTCGAACCCGCATGCGGTTCCCCCATATATTTGTCGTCCATGGAAATATCCCCAAAATCGCCCATCCACCCCGAAGGGATATAATGGTTATCCGGCGATTTGGCATCCGTATAGACCGGAAAACTCTTCACCTCGCCCGCGGGCTTTTCTTCCGCGGCCTTCTCGTCAGCGGCGTACACATTCCAGCTCATGGCCAGAAGAACCGCTAAACCAGCGATCCACTTCCTCATACCGCACCTCCT
>CAZAYJ010000268.1:0-1712 GCA_964489335.1 uncultured Planctomycetia bacterium | reverse complement strand
GATGGAATTTTTCAGGATCTTCCCGCCTCAAGCGCTCGGCCTTCTGGCGCAAATCCCTGCAAGGACCGGAAGCCTCGGCCGCCGGCGTCAACTCCTCGCCGTCAGCCGCAGCCACGCCTGACGAAAAAAAACAAAAACATCCCGCCCAAAAAAACAAAACACTTGCGCAGGCAAACAACATTTTTTTTGCGGTATCTCTCATGACGCCCTCCCTTTTGTTTCGCGCCCCACAGTTTTAGACGAACAACGAAACAAAAGGTTTACCTTCTTCTCCTACGAAACACGGGATCATTCTTCATAAAGGACCACTTCTTCATCCTTTTGCGGCATATAAGGATTCAACCGGTATTCCTGAAGACGATCATAAAGACTCTTGGTTTGTTCCTCGTCTCCATGCACAAGAAAAACCTTTTTGAAAGGCGAACACTCCTGGGCATAGCGCAGAAGATCATTAGAATCCGCGTGACCTGAGAGCGCATTGATCACGACAACCTCGGCATTCAGTTCGTACTCCAGTCCGTAGATCCTGACCATGCGTTCACGATCCACGATCCGCTTCCCCAGCGTATTCTTGGCCATGTAGCCGACGACAAGGACGGTATTACGAGACTCTGTGATATTGTTCTTCAAGTGATGTAAAATGCGCCCGGCCTCGCACATGCCGGAACCGGCCAGGATAATCATCGGACGCTTGTCGTTGTTGAGAGACTTAGACTCTTCCTGGCCCTGCACATAATGCAGGTGTACGAAATCAAAGGGGCTGTGTTCTTTGCGGATCATGTTCTTGGCTTCAGGGTCCATGTAATGGACGTTATTGCGAAAAACCTCCGTGATCCTGGTGGCCAGGGGCGAATCCACATAGATGGGGATTTCGGGGATCGCCCGTTCCTTCAGAAGCTCGCTGATATAATATAAAACCTCTTGCGTGCGCTCGAGGGCGAAGGCCGGAATGATGATCTTGCCGTTGCGCGCCACAGTCCTGGTAATCGTCTCGCGCAGTTTCTCTTTAGCTTCGGAGATCGGGGCGTGCATCCTGCCGCCATAGGTGGACTCCAGCACAAGATAATCCAGGTCGCGAAAGACCGTCGGATCGTTAAGCATCGGCAGGTCCTTGCGGCCGAGGTCGACGGCATATCCGATGCGGACTGCCTTGCGGCCCATGCGCACCTCGAGCAAAATGACACTGGCGCCAAGGATGTGGCCAGCGTCATAAAACGTCAGCGTCACATCATGGGTCACCTGAAATCTCTGGCCGTAATGCAGGGGCCGGAACTTCCCCATCGCCCGAAGGGCTTCACGCTCAGTGTACAGCGGCCCCCGGAATGGCAGGATATCCCGCCGGCCGCGACCCCCCATGCGGCGGCCGATCTTTCTCAAATACCTAAAGTCTTCTTCCTGGACCCTCGCGCTGTCCGTCAGCATCTGTTTACAAAGGTCGCGCGTGGCCGATGTCGTATAGATCTTGGCGCGCAGGCCGTGTTTCAACAGCGTCGGGATGTTGCCGCAATGGTCGATGTGCGCGTGGGATAGTGCGACGGCGCTCACCCGCGAAAGATGATAAGAAAACGTCGTATTAACCTTGTAAAACTCGTCCCGATGGCCGTAAAATAACCCCCCGTCGATAAGGACCTGCGATTTAGGCGTCGTCAATAAATGGCTGGATCCCGTCACAGTCCTGACGCCGCCGAGAAACTTGAGCCTCACCTGCGGCC
>CAZAYJ010000267.1:996-1738 GCA_964489335.1 uncultured Planctomycetia bacterium | reverse complement strand
CCTCAGCTGTAAACCATAATTAGAAAGTTTAGCGCCCCGCCCCTGGCCGTGCTGCCCCGGAGGAAACGCGCGACGCGCCACAGCGCATTTCTCCGTATAACAGCGCGTGCCTTTCAGGAAAAGCTTCATCATCTCCCTGCGGCAGAGGCGACAACTTGGACCCGTATATTTTGCCATTTCGTTTACCCTCTCTCTTAAACCCTGCGTCTCTTGGGCGCCCGACAGCCGTTATGCGGCACCGGCGTCACGTCTTTAATCATCCTGACCATCAAACCAGCGGCCGCAATCGCCCTGATGGCGGATTCACGGCCGGAACCAGGCCCATTGACATACACATCAACTTCAACAAGACCGGCATCTTTGGCCTTCTTTGCCGCATCTCCGGCCGCCACCTGCGCGGCAAAAGGCGTGGATTTTTTTGAACCCTTAAAACCAACAACACCTGGGGTTGACCAAGAAATCACATTGCCCTGACGGTCCGTAATGGTGATGATCGTATTATTAAAGCTTGCTTGGATATGGGCGACGCCAGCCGTTGAGGGTAAAACCTTTTTTCCCTTTTTCTTTCCTCTTTGTACCATTGATACTCCTTAATCCCGTCTCTCACGGGATTAGGCCCTCCGCTATGTGGTATTGCGGAGGCCTACCCTTTCTGGGTTAACTCCGAGTGTAGCTGAAAAATTTCTGGATACCCGTCCGAATTCTTCGAGGACTGGATGGATACAGAAATTTTTAGCAGCGT
>CAZAYJ010000267.1:0-986 GCA_964489335.1 uncultured Planctomycetia bacterium | reverse complement strand
AACTCCGCAGCTTGCGCCGTAAATTTCTGCCGGATGGCCGTCCTGGCAAAGCCGACGGCCTGCCCTGACGGAAATTTACAAGCGATTAAGCAAGGAGTAATATCTATTCTTCATTTCCCTGCCGGTGCAGCAGCAGGCTTTTTGACGGGAGCCTCGGCCACCCTGATGATACCGACGTTCTTGCGAGGACCCTTCCTTGTTCTAGCGTTCGTTTTTGTCCTCTGGCCGCGGACAGGCAGGGATTTTTTATGCCTCATACCCCTGTAAGAACCTATGTCCATCAAACGCTTGATGTTCTGCGATATCTCTCTACGCAAATCACCTTCCACCCGATAGCTCTTCTGAAGGACGGCCGTGATATGAGAAACTTCTTCCTCGCTCAAATCCTTGCCCCGTTTGGCGGGATCAATCCCGGCCTCTTTCAGAATGATACGGGAATTGGATTCTCCGATTCCGTAAAGATATCTCAACGAGACGTCGATTCTTTTTTCTTTCGGAAGGTCAACACCTAAGATTCTCGGCATTTTTGCTCCTTAATTTTGCCTCTTCCAGAGCTTCCTCGCAAAATTAACCCTGCTTCTGTTTATGTTTGGGATTGCTGCAAATCACCCGCAGGATCCCTTGGCGCTTAATAATCTTGCAACTATGACAGATCCTTCTGACGGAAGATTTTACTTTCACTGCTCTGCTCCTTATGTTGCTGTTACAATCTTTTATCGACTGCGAAAAAACCAGGTCTATATTATTTATTCCTGAAAGTGATGCGGCCACGCGTCAGATCATAGGGAGACAACTCCACCTTCACCTTGTCTCCGGGGAGTATCCTGATAAAATTCATACGGATCTTTCCGGAGACATGGGCTAGGATCTTATGCCCATTCTCAAGCTCCACACGAAACATCGCATTGGGCAAAGATTCCGTGATGACTCCCTCGACTTCAATCGCTTCTTCTTTGGCCATAGGCTATTTTACCCAGGTCTACCCT
>CAZAYJ010000266.1:0-1743 GCA_964489335.1 uncultured Planctomycetia bacterium | reverse complement strand
AGATACATCCGCAGCTTGAGAGAAATCATCATAACCTCCTTTGTGGAATCCCTAAAGACTCCCTCCCGAGACAACACACATTTCCTATCGAGGAATTGAATCCGATCCATAACAGAATCGGCGGATGGCAAACACCGGGCTTCTATTATATCACCCTTCCCCCCATTGACAATCCCCCGCGACTTGGTTAATATAGGCAACGGAAGAAAAAGAGGAGAAATAATGCTGCCTGCCGGTCCGTTGATGATAGAACACAGACTGATCGAAAAAATGATCGCCATCCTGAAATCAGGCCTTGCTGAAATTGAAGCCAAAAAGACGTTTAATCCGTCTTTCATTGAAAAGGCCGTCGATTTCTTCAGGACCTACGCAGACCGCACCCACCACGGTAAGGAAGAAAACATCCTTTTCAAAGTGCTGGCCGAAAAGAAAATGAGTGTCGAGCACAAAGCCATCCTTGACGAGCTCATCCGGGAACACGTTTTCGCGCGCCAAAAAGTCAAAGACCTCCAGGAAGCGGCCCGGAGGTCTTCCAAAAATGCCGGCGCCTTAAAAGACGTCATCGACAGCATCCGGACCCTGACATCGTTTTATCCGGCGCATATCCAAAAAGAAGACAAACGGTTCTTTTTGCCCGTTATGGAATACCTCGCCGAAACAGAAAAAAACAGGATGCTTAAGGATTTCGAAGAATTCGACCGCAAGATGATCCACGAAAAATACACCCTCATCGTTGAAAATTTCCCGGCGGCCGCCTCATGACTCCTGTCCGCGCCCGTCTCGCCGCAGCCCTCAACCCTTTCAGATGGATCCGCAAAACCTACGACTGGACCGTGCACTGGGCCCGCACCCCCAAAGCGCCTTTCGCCCTTTTCGGCATCGCTTTTATGGAAAGCTCCTTTTTCCCGGTCCCGCCCGACGTCCTGTTGATCGCCATGGTCGTCGCCGACCGCAAAAAGTGGATGCGGGACGCATTTATATGCACCGCGGGATCCGTATGCGGCGCGTTGCTGGGATATTTTATCGGCTGGGGGCTCTATGAAACCGTGGGCAAGTGGATCGTGGCCACCTACCACCTGGAGGCCGCCGTTGATTTCATCGGTGTCCAGTTCGGCAAAAATGCGTTCCTGGCCATCTTTGCCGCCGCATTCACGCCTATTCCCTACAAGGCCTTTACGATTTCCGCAGGCCTTTTTTGCATCCCTCTGTTGACGCTTATTTCCGCATCTATCGTCGGCCGGGCCGGCAGGTTCTTTCTGGTCGCGGCTGCGCTGCGCATCTTCGGCAAAAAGATAGCCGACTCCATCGAAAAATATTTCAACATCTTCTCTATTATCTTCATCCTCCTCGTCATTGCCGGCATCATGCTGATCAAATACGGCTGCCGCTGACCTGCCTTCAACAACAAGGGACCGCCGTGCCATCGGCGGTCCCTTGTTTTCGATACCTGAAACAACTCAAAAAGGAAAACTCTGACCTTCGCCGCATTCTGCGGCTAGGTTAAACTAAACGACACCCAAATCCCTGGAATCCTCCCACAGGCCGTGGATATTGCAGTAAGATGCAGCCACGATCTTCCCGGGCTTGTCCGTTTTAAACACGACGACCCCTTCCGGATGCGAATAGATCGTGCTCTTGTCCGCACCCTCGATCGAAGCCCCGTGAGCGCTAAATTCCAGGCGCCCTACCTGATAAGGGAATTTCTCTCCCGAAGGGTGAAAATACACGTCGATCCAGCAAATA
>CAZAYJ010000265.1:0-1745 GCA_964489335.1 uncultured Planctomycetia bacterium | reverse complement strand
ATCAAACCCAGCACAAATTTTACTGACACCCACCTCTTGGATCAAGACCGTTTGCCTTTTAACATAAACCCCATGGTTTAAAATTCATGCGGGGTGATTCGGGCTTATAAGCGATGTCGCTGACCGCAGAGCGGCAAGGCCCCATAACTCATGCCCTCGTTCAAATCACCGTCCCGTCCGGGATCGTCGCACTCTTGTACACGATGACAATCCCGTCCCTGATCATATACTGCGGCGTCGCGTGCGCCTGCAGGCCGGCGTCATTGGTGATCCGGACATGGCGACCGACGCGCGCATTCTTATCCAGGATCGCATGGCGCACAATACTGTCTTCGCCGATACCGATCGGAACTGTCCCCCTTTTTTGCTGACGGATCTCCTCGGCCGTCTCATAGTAATCCGCGCCCATGATGATGGAATCTTCGATGAGGGCGTTTTTGCCGATCCGGGAACGCAGGCCGATGATGGAATTCCTGACCGTCGCCTCGCCCACGATCGAACCATCGGCAACGATGCTGTTTTCAATCTGCGCGGCCGCGTATTTGGCCGGCGGAAGAGACCGCGAACGTGTGTAGAGCTGCCATTCCTCATCGAACAGGTCCAGCGGCGCATCCTCCCGGGTCAACAACAAGTTTTCCGTATAGAAGGATTTGATTGTCCCGATGTCCCGCCAATATCCGTCGAACTCATAGGCATAAACATCCTTATCGGCGATCGCCTCGGGGATGATCTCCTTGCCGAAATCGGCCTTTTGGCTGCGCGACAAAAGCTCGTGCAGCGTCTCTTTGTTGAAAAAATAGATCCCCATCGAGCAAAGATATTTCGGCCGGCCGGCGCGCATCACGCGCAGATGCCTGACAAGGTCCTCCCGGGATGGCTTTTCCACAAACTCCACAACCCTGGAGGTCTCGTCCGTGCCCATAATCCCATAGGCAGAGATATCCTCTGGGCCGATCAGATTACAGGCGACGGATACCTCGGCTTTCTTGCGGACGTGAAAATCATAGAAAGCGCGCAGGTCCATCTTATAAAGCTGGTCGCCGGAAAGAATACAGACATATTTGATCTTGGGATTATTAAAATGCTTCATCGTCTTGCGCACGGCGTCCGCAGGCCCTTCAAACCAGTCCGTCTGGTCCATGGTCTGGTCGGCGGCGATCACCTCGATAAAACCGTGGGAAAAGGCCTCAAACTTGTAGGCGCGCGAGATGTGCTTGTTCAAAGATTCCGAATTGAACTGCGTCAGGATCTTGATCTTGTTAAGGCCTGAATTGAGGCAATTGCTGATGGGGATATCGATGAGGCGGTATTTTCCGTAGAGAGGGACGGCGGGCTTGGCCCTGTCTTTGGTCAGAGGATAGAGGCGCGTGCCCCTGCCCCCGCCGAGGATAACGCACAGGACATCATTGACCATACTGAATCTCCTGCCGGCACGATTACAAAACAAACCTGACGTCACTCTTCACAGGATGCTTCTCGATCTCCTGTGCGACCTTTTCCGGGATACCGGGCTTGCGAAGCTTATAATACATGTAATTCTTGTAACTTTCCACCCCGGGCTGATCGAAAGCATTGATGTTCAAGAGCTCGCCTTCGAAAGCAGTCGCCATCTCGAAAAAGTACAGAAGCCCGCCCCATGTCCAGGGGGACACCTGTGAAAGTGTAATCGTGCAATTCGGCCGATGGGCCGATGTCAAGGCCCATGCCGTCGCCTCCTGAGCCAAACCCAGAAGCTCAGAAAATTT
>CAZAYJ010000264.1:0-1759 GCA_964489335.1 uncultured Planctomycetia bacterium | reverse complement strand
TGACCTCATCAGGAGAAGTGAGAGGCTGAAGAAGTGGCGGTCGGGTCGAAGTGATCTCCAGATTGCGGAATTCTGCGCGTATTTTGCGAAACGGATGAAGCAGGCCGTCCTTGACAAGCTGGCCTGGATAACGGACGCCACCACTGCTGACGAGGAATATATCGCAGACTACTGCCACGAGAACACGCATAGCCAGAACATAGCCATCATGGACGTTGCCGGGGAAGCGTGGGACGAACTGCTGTCGTCATGCGAGGTCTGTCCTAACCGCTGCATAAGCGAACGGCACGCAAGAAGCAAATTCTTTGACCGCATGGAGCGCGGCGGTTATTTTTCTTCAGATGGTGACGGCAAATGACAAAACAGCAGCTTGAAAAACATGTAAGGGATCTTCAGACACGGCTGTTCAATGCATCCGCAAAGAAGGAAATAATTGAGGAATCCCTCAAAGGCAAGATACAAACTCTTGAGCGGGAGCTGGCCAGGCAAGCTCCAACGATACAGATGCTGCAAAAATATATAGCCGACTGTGAGAGGAAAATAGACGAGCTTCAAGCCGAGAACGCAACTCTGAAAAAAGAGAGCGCCGTGCTTGCGGCAACGGTGGAGAAGCTGAAAATGCACATCAAAAAGCTTCTGGGCAGGCTAAAAAAGGACAGCTCGGCGTCAAGCAAGCCGCCATCGACAGATGTGTTCCGGAAGCCAAAGCCGCAAAACCTTCGTGAAAAGAGCGGCAGGAAGCCCGGAGGACAATTTGGGCATCCGGGACATAGACTGGCGCCGTTTGAGAATCCGGATATAATCATTGAGAAGAAGGTCGAGGTCTGTGATGAATGCGGGCACGATATCATAAACAGCCAGGATTTTGAGGCCAAGCAGAAGATAGACATTGAAATCCGGACGGTTGTCACGGAGGAACGTGTGTACGAAGGTGTCTGCGTCTACTGCGGCAAAAAAGTCCGTGGGCGGTTCGACGCCGGTTTCGTCACCCCGGCGCAGTACGGGGACAACATCAAAGCAGCGGTTGCGCTCTTAAGCGAGCACGGCTGCGTATCCGTCAGCAAGACCGCGGAGATTATCAACAGCCTGAGCGGCGGGAGACTTAACCTGTCATGGGGAACGATCGTGAATATGCAGCGCGAACTGTCAGACAAGCTGGAAGATACGATCAACGTTATACGCGAAGGGCTGATTGCGGGCCGTGTGCTGTGCGCCGATGAGACCGGCTGCCGCGTGAACGGTGGCCTGGGTTGGATACAGGTTTTCTGCAACGACCGTTTTGCCCTATTCGGTCTAAATTCAAAACGCGGAGATGTGGACGAACAGTTCGGGATCCTTACATTCTTCCTCGGTATCCTCGTCCACGACCATTTCATGTCCTACTATCAGTTCGAGAACGTTTCCCACGCCGAATGCAATGGACACATACTCAGGTACCTGAAGGGTTTGATCGAAATTTTCAAGCATGACTGGCTCAAAGCCATGTCTGAACTCATGAAATCCGCCTGCCACAGAAAAAATCAACTCGTCGCCGCCGGCGCCGCGCAAATGCCCGGTGAAGACATCAAGTGGTTTGAAACCGAATATGACCGCATCCTTGAAGAAGGACGGAAAGAGTATGAGGCTGCCATCGAGGGCGATAAAAAGAAGGAGTCATACTACGTTGACGAACGCAGGCTATTGGATCGCCTGAGTGAATACAAGGAAGAGCATCTGCGTTTTCTGATGGATTTTAAGACACCATTTACAAATAATATGG
>CAZAYJ010000263.1:0-1775 GCA_964489335.1 uncultured Planctomycetia bacterium | reverse complement strand
CCCCGGATCTGGGGGCGCCGGGACTGACGACAAGAAGGTTGGAACCCAAAGACGCCAGCTGTTTCTCAATAGACTCCTTGGACCCCTGGCCGATGGCCAGCATGGCGATAACTGCGCTGACGCCGATCAATATACCGAGAATGGACAAAAAAGCACGCATCTTGTGCGAAAGCATCGCCGAAACCGCCTGACGCAGATAATCCAAAAATTCCATGCCCCCCTTGACGGTATGGCCGGACTGAAAAAGGATATCCTTGATCAGATTTTTTGGTTCGCTGGCGACGGTCCCCGCATTCTTTGTTTCTGCCGAAGCGGACTTGTCGGAGATAATCTGCCCGTCGCGCATCGTGATGATGCGCCTGGCGTGCGCCGCGATCTCGTTCTCGTGGGTGACGATGACAATGGTCTTGCCTTTTTTGTTGAGATTTTTCAATATGTTAATGATCTCTTCCTTGCTTTTTGAATCAAGATTTCCCGTAGGCTCGTCGGCAAAGATGATAGGCGGGTCGCAAACGAGGCTGCGGGCGATCGCCACCCTTTGCTGCTGGCCGCCGGACATTTCATTGGGCCGGTGGAACATCCTTTCTTTCAAGCCGACGCCTTCGATCTCCTGTTCCGCCTTTTCCCTCATATGTCTCTTTCCGGCGTAAATCAGCGGAAGCTCGGCGTTTTCCAGCGCGGTCATCTTCGGCAGTAAATGGAATTGCTGAAAGACAAAACCGACCAGTTGATTCCTCACCAGCGCCAATTCTTTATCCGTAAGCTTTGTGACATCTTCACCCTCCAGGCGGTACTCCCCTGAATCCGGACGGTCCAGGAGTCCCAAAACATGCATCAGCGTAGATTTACCCGAACCCGACGCGCCCATGATGGCGACAAACTCCCCCCTGGAGATTTTTAAAGAATTCCCTCGCAGGGCTTCCACCTTGACGTCGCCCATCTGATAGGTTTTGTACAGGTTTTTGGTTTCTATCATTTTTGCGACTGGATGTTCTTGCTTCTGTTATGGCTGGGCATCTTGGGCAGGAACGGATTGCTGCCCGTGTTGCCGCTGGTAGGCAGACTATATTCTTTTGTCGTGATAACAACCGCATCATCAGCCGTTATTCCCGAGATGACTTCATAATTTTTGTCGTCGGTAATTCCCGTCTTGATGATACGTTTGATCGGGTTCTGGCCGCCATTCTCTTTCAACAGCACATAACTTTCATTGTTCTCTCTGTGCACGGCGCCAACAGGAACAAGCAGGGCTTTTTCCCTGGCCTCCACTTTGAAATCCACAGTTGCGTTCATGCCGGAACGGAAGAATGCCGGCACTTCCTCAGGAATCAGATCAACTTTATAAATAGTTACGTTATTGGATGTCTCTGATTCATAATATATATGGTCCACCCTGGCCTTGATGGCCGTGTCGGGATAGGCGTCAAGAGTAATCACGGCCTCCTGCCCAAGCTTGATTTTCCCGATATCCGTCTCATCCACCTGCGCGCGGACAATCAGCTTGTCCGATAAGACGACGACGGCGTCGGTTGTTGTTACGGTCTGGCCTGGCTGGGTCGTCGCCACAATTACCTCTCCGTTGATCGGCGCTGATAGCGGAATAGGTTTATAAGCATCTTCCCAATATTTCAGCGATTCTTCCCCTTGTCCACGGGCATTATCCAGGAGCGCGGCGCGTTCGGTCGAGCTCATCCAAGCCAAAATCTGCCCGATTTTAACCTGTTCCCCTTCTTTGCCCTCAACACTCTCGATGCGGCCGTTGACAGGCGGTTTGA
>CAZAYJ010000262.1:0-1785 GCA_964489335.1 uncultured Planctomycetia bacterium | reverse complement strand
CCGCGTCCTCAATGACACCCCGCCGGATTTGTGTTACGTTAGCCCGTTAGATGTAAGGGTGGTTAGACTGTGGACGTTTTGAAAAGATGATCTGCGAGAATATCTTTGAGGTCAAAGAGAGAATAGCTCGAGCTGCGCGGCGCGCAGGTGCGGATTGTTCCGGAATTACGCTTGTCGCGGTGACCAAGAATGTCGGCGCAGAAGACGTCTGCAGGGCTGTGGACGCCGGGGTCGCTCATATCGGCGAAAGCAGGGTTCAGGAAGCGCTCTCGAAATACGATCAAGTCCAGGCCTATGCTTGCGCAAAAGGCATCGCTTTGGCCTGGCATATGATCGGTCATCTGCAGACCAACAAAGTCAGGGAAGCCGTCCGTCTTTTTGACCTGATTCATTCTGTGGACAGCGTCCGTCTGGCCCGGCAGATCGACAGGCATGCCGCCGCTATCGGCAAAGTCCAAGACATCCTTATTGAGGTCAAGACGTCCCTTGAGGCCACGAAGTACGGTTTTGCGCCGGATGATGTTGCCGGCGCTGTCAGAGAGATGGCGTCTCTGGAGCATCTGTCCATCAAGGGATTGATGACCGTGGCGCCGGCCGTGGGTGATCCACGGGAGGCGTGCCCCTATTTCCGGACACTGAAGAAACTGTTGATCACGGTTAACGCATTACGAATGACGCATGACGAGCTACGAATATTATCTATGGGTATGACGGATGATTTTGAGGCGGCCGTCGAGGAAGGGGCGACCATCGTGCGCATCGGCCGGGGGATTTTTGGCGACAGAAAAAGGGTATGAGCAATAATCCGACGATAGGGATCATCGGCTGCGGGAACATGGGATCGGCCCTGACGGAAAACCTTGCCAGGACTCTGGGGGCCGACCAGATCTCTGTTTTTGACAAGGATCTCCCGAGACAGAGCGCTCTTGTGAGGCATTTCCGTGTCCGCGGTATGTCTGCGCTCGAAGACCTCGTTGAGTCCGGCGACATGATTGTGATTGCGGTAAAACCGCAGGACATTGATACGGTTCTCGGTGTTTTAAGGGGCCGTTGGGATAAAATGGTCGTTTCCATCGCCGCCGGTATGACGCTTCAATACCTGTCGTCTAAAATAGGCCCCCGTGTACCTTTGGTGCGCGCCATGCCTAACCTGAACGCCGTTGTCGGGGCCAGTATGACGGCGATCTCCTGTAACGGCGCCGTGACGGAACCCCAGAAGGCATGGGCCGTCAGGATTTTTGAGTCCATCGGCAGTGTTGTTTTTATCAAAGAAGAGCTGATGAACGCCTTTACGGCGGTGGCCGGCAGCGGGCCGGCTTTTATCGCTTATCTTTCGGATGATCTGGCGCCGGAGACCGTCAGGGATGTTTTTATCAAGGAGGCCCTGGTTTTCGGTTTTGACCCGGCGACCGCGGAATTCATCGTAGACAAGACGATCGCGGGGACGCAGAAGATATTACAGAATTTTGACAGGGATATTTTTATCAAGAAGGTTTGCTCCAAAGGGGGGACGACGGAGGCGGGCATGGAGGCGTTTATGTCTTGGCACAAAACTCCCGAGGGGCTCTCGGAGGCGATCCGCGCGGCTTGCCGCCGGGCAGCCGAGCTGGCAAAGATATAGACGGGCTTAAACAGGGGGAGATATGCCCAAAATCGGCATCATCGGCGGAAGCGGTATCTATAAGATCGAAGGCATAAAGGCGTTGAAGGACGTCCGGGTCAGGACACCTTTTGGTGATCCTTCCGATTCTTATAGGGTGGGGCAGCTGGGCGGGGTGGAGGGTG
>CAZAYJ010000261.1:0-1786 GCA_964489335.1 uncultured Planctomycetia bacterium | reverse complement strand
AGTCGTGGATTTGAGCAAAGAAGATCTTCTTGCCCAGCAGAAGCTGAATTCCGAGATTTGCGCGGAATTGACCGCCTATATCCGTACGATTCAGCCGAAAGGCATTACGGTTTCCGTCGGCGGCGAGATCGGCGAGGTCGGCAGCAAAAATTCGACCCCTGAAGATATGCGCGCCTTCATGAAGCTGTATCTGGAGAAGCTTCCCCGCGGCATGGAGGGGATTTCCAAGATCAGCGTTCAGACGGGCACGAGCCATGGCGGCACCGTCCTGCCCGATGGAACGATCGCCAAAGTGAAGCTCGATTTCAATGTTTTAAAGAGCATCTCCGATGTCTGCAAGAAAGAATTCAAGATGGCCGGCTCCGTCCAGCACGGCGCCTCCACGCTGCCGGAAAGCGAATTCCACAAGTTCCCGGAATTCGACGCCGCAGAGGTCCATCTGGCGACGCAGTTCCAGAATATGGTTTTTGACAGCCCGCACTTCCCGGCTGACTTGAAGAAAAAAATCTATGACTGGCTGAAGGTTGAGGCTAAGAATGAGTTCAAGCCTGGCATGACCGACGAGCAGTTTTTCTATAAATCAAGGAAGAAAGCGCTTGGGCCGTTCAAGAAGGACATCATGTCCATCAAGGAGAGGGACATGATCGCCAAGGAGGTTGAGTCGAAATTTGCGTTCCTCTTCGACCAGCTGAAAATCAAGGATTCCGCCAAGGCGGTGAAGCAGTTTATCAAAGAGGTGAAGGTCAAGCCGGCTTTCGGTTCCGAGCATCACAAGAAGGCCGAAGCATTCGAGGGAGATGATTAATGAGGCAAGGTGTTTGCGCAATATCCTTATATAAGCGCGGTGCACGGCATGAAATTTCTGGATTGGGTAAGGAGTGAATCTGGTTTTAGATTTTTCTGGTGATGTGGTCGACCGGTGCCTGGTCGGCTAAATGAGAGGTATCCTATGACGATGCGATCCGATGTCATCAAAAAAGGTGTTGAGCGTGTGCCGCACAGGGCGTTGCTGCATGCTACCGGTATCTCCAGAAGGGGCATGTCCAAGCCGTTTATTGCGGTAGCGACGAGTTTTAACGACATCATCCCGGGACATATCGGCATGCGGGATCTGGAGCGTTTTATCGAGCGTGGCATTGCCGCCGGTGGCGGTGTTCCGTTTTTCTTCGGCATTCCGGGTATATGTGACGGCGTAGCCATGGGACATCCCGGCATGCGCTATCCTCTGGCGTTGCGCGAGCTGATCGCTGATTCTGTGGAGTCTTTTGTCAACGCTCACAGTCTCGATGGGCTGGTGTGTCTGACGAATTGCGACAAGATCACGCCGGGGATGCTGATGGCGGCGGCACGCCTTGACATCCCGACGATCGTCGTGACGGCCGGCCCCATGCTTTCCGGCCGTTATAAGGGCAAGCGTCTTTCTTTGGTGGGTGACGCTTTTGAGGTCGTTGGAAAATTCAAGCGCGGCGAGATCAGCGAGGCGGACCTGGCCTGTTTCGAAATGGAGTCCTGTCCGGGCGCCGGCGCCTGCCAGGGGTTATACACGGCCAATACGATGGCCTGCATTACGGAGGGGATAGGAATGTCTCTGCCTGGGTGCGCCACGGCCTTGGCTGTTTCCGCCAAGAAGCGCCGTATTTCCGAAGAGGCCGGCGAAAGGATCGTGGATTTGGTGAAGAAGAATGTGACGTCGCGCTCGATTATGACGCGTAAGGCTTTTGAGAATGGCATCCGCATCGATCTGGCGCTGGGCGGCTCCACCAATACCATCCTGCACCTGTTGGCC
>CAZAYJ010000260.1:0-1807 GCA_964489335.1 uncultured Planctomycetia bacterium | reverse complement strand
AACGAGTCCCCTGCTGTATCAACTCGCTGACCCGTTTACCCGTCAACTCATTTCCCCCGCCTGAAAACTTAGTATTCCGGCGGGATTAACTCATTTCTTTTCCTCGATAATCCTCGGGAACAGCGGATCACCCTTGGCGACACGGTCACCCTTAAGCTGGGATAAGATCTTGGCGGATGTCTGGGGCATAAAAGACGCCAATTCAACGGCCGTCTGGCGCAGCACGCAGAACATAACGGAAAGAAAATCCTCCAGCTCTTCTGTCCTGCCTTCCTTCTTCAGATTCCACGGCTTCGTTTCTTCCACGAACTTATTGGCGTCGCCGATCACCTCCCAGATGGACTGGAGGGCTGTGATGAAATCCAGTTTATCCAAAGCTGTGTCGATGGATGCAGCAAGCTTTTCGAGCTTGGAGAGGATCAATGCACCCGATGCGGGTAAAACCCGACCGTGGCGCACGGCAGGAATGCGGCCGTCAACATATTTCTCCGACATCGTCAGCGTCCTGTAAACAAGGTTACCCAGGTCGTTGGCGAGATCACCGTTGAAGCGCTTAATGAGCGCCTCCCGCGAGAAAACGCCGTCCAGGCCGAAAGGAACATCACGCAAAAGGAAATAGCGATAAACGTCGATACCAAACTCGTCGATGACGTCAAGAGGGTTGACGACATTTCCCAGGCTCTTGGACATTTTTTCTTCGCCGACCTGCCACCATCCGTGCGCGAAGATCCTGTGCGGCACAGGCAACCCGGCCGCGTGCAGCATGATCGGCCAGATAACCGCATGCTGGCGCAGGATATCTTTGCCCATCAAATGAAGGACGGACGGCCAGAAGGCGTCGAATTTTTTAAGGTCTGCAGGATATCCCAGCGCGCTGATATAGTTGATCAGCGCATCGAACCATACGTATGTCACGTGATCAGGCGAAAAGGGCAAAGGGATCCCCCAGCTCAGGCGGCTCCTGGGGCGGGAAACGCACAGGTCGGTCAGGGCATTCTCTTCCAGAAAGCTCAAGACCTCGTTGCGGCGGGATTCCGGCTGGATAAAATCCGAATGGTCCTTGATGTGCTGGAGAAGCCATGTCTGATGGGCCGAGAGCTTAAAGAAATAGTTCGACTCTCTGATGCGCTCGACAGGTCTTTTGCAATCGGGGCACAGCCCGCCTTCGGCCTGCTTTTCCGTCCAGAAAACCTCGCAAGGGACGCAATAAAGACCCTCGTAATCGCCGAGCGTCAATTCTCCTTTGTCATACAAAAGTTGCAGGAAGTGTCCGACAGCCCGGATATGGCGCGGCTCGGTCGTGCGGATGAAATCATCATAGCTGATGTCCAGCTTTTTCCAGACTTCTTTGAAACGCGGAATGATCCCGTCTACAAATGCCTGCGGCGTCTTACCGACTTTCTCGGCGGCGCGCAGCACTTTCTGACCATGTTCGTCGGTCCCGGTAAGAAAATACACGTCCCATCCGCGCTGTCTCTTATGACGGGCAAGGACATCGGCGGCGATGGTCGTATAGGAATGACCGATATGCGGCACGCCGTTGACATAATAGATGGGCGTGGTTACGTAGAACGTCTTCTTCATTTTACCTTATAGGTCACTTCGACCAGCTTGCCGTCTTCCAACAGGACGCTGGCCTTTCTTTTGAGGATGTTGATGGAGATCACCTTCCCTTTGCCCTCGGGCGTCTCGACGCGTTCGCCTTCCCGCGGGAGCCCCTTGCACATCTCCTTGTAATGCTTGTGCTCGAAGGAAAGACAGCACATCAGGCGGCCGCAGAGGCCGGAAATCTTCGGCGGATTCAACG
>CAZAYJ010000259.1:1723-1841 GCA_964489335.1 uncultured Planctomycetia bacterium | reverse complement strand
GGCGTTGGCCAGCTCATTGATATTCAGGACTTTGACCCCCTGGAGTTCCGAAATACGGTTGAGATTGAAATCCACCGTAAAGATCTTGGCCTCAAGCAGCTTGGCCAGTTTGACCAGC
>CAZAYJ010000259.1:0-1713 GCA_964489335.1 uncultured Planctomycetia bacterium | reverse complement strand
CCATGGGCAGGCTCGCCAGGCCGCGGCGCCCCCGCTGACGCTTGACGGCGTCTGCCGAATCGGCGATCGTCTGAAGTTCTTTTAAGACAAAACGCGGCACGACGAGGCGCGCTTCGACAAAAGAGGTCTTGAGGATATCGACGACGCGTCCATCGATGATGGCGCTCGTATCCAGGATGATCGTATCGGCCTTCTCATCCTGGCGCCGGAACTTGACATAAGGAATGATCAGGTTGAACTCATCCCTCCCCCTCAGGGCGATGGCCATGCCCAGATAGGCAAAAGACAACGTCAGGACGTAAGCAGAGATGTCTTTCATGGATTTATCCAGAGGAAAAAGTGCAAAAAGCGCGGAGGTCATCAGGCGTGAGATGATCAAACCCAGGATCAGCCCGAAGACGGCGCTCGACAAACCCCTGACCGAAATACCACGCATACCGGCCTCCAGCATGATGATGAGAAGGCCGAAACCAAAACCGCTCAAGGATGTCCAATAGATATTAAAACCGTTGGCATCACCGATCTGATAGCCGACGATCGTCGAACAGATCAAGAACAGGATCCTGATGAACAACATCGTCATATTCATAAAATACTCTCCTCTTTATGGACGCCGATCGGCGCCGTGTATGATAAAAAATGGATACGGATCACGCCTTGCCCCAGAGGGCCCTTATGGCCTCTGAAAGGTCGGACACAGGGATAAGCTTCAGCCCCGTTTCCTTCCACTCCCGCAAGGCCTGCGCATTGCTCCGGGGAAGGATGCACTTCTTAAATCCAAGTTTCTGCGCCTCGTTGACCCTCAGGCTGATATTAGCTACGCTGCGGACCTCCGAACCCAGGCCCACTTCGCCGCGGAGGACCGTATCGAACGCTATGATCTTATCCTCAATGCTCGAAGCGACAGCCAGGCAAACGGCCAGGTCGATCGCCGGGTCATCGATCTTCATGCCGCCGACGACATTCACAAAAATATCCTTATCGAACAATTTAAGCGACAGCCGTGTATCCAGGACCGCGGCCCCCAGGCTCAGCCGGGAATACGCGATCCCTTGGGCCTTGCGCCGCGTCACACCGAACATCGCCTTTGAGACCAGGGCCTGGACTTCGATCAGGATCGGCCGCGTCCCTTCCAGAACGGGCACAACGGCGCTGCCCGAAACCTCTTTGGGCCTCTCCGCCAGGAATATCTCCGACGGATTCCTGACCTCCTCTAGGCCCTTCGGGCCCCTTTCGAAAACGCCGATCTCATTGGTGGAACCAAACCTGTTCTTGATGGCCCTCAGGATGCGATAGCTCGAAAAACGCTCTCCCTCGAAATACAGGACCGTATCCACGATGTGCTCCAAAACCCGCGGCCCGGCGATCATCCCTTCTTTGGTGACATGCCCGATCAAAACGATCGAGATCCCCGTCTGCTTGGCCAGCTGTGTCAGGATCCCGGCGCACTCACGGACCTGGCTGACGCTTCCGGCGCTCGACGACAAGCCGGGAGAATAAACCACCTGGATCGAATCGATAACGACAAGGTCCGGAAGAAATTTTTTAACGGCGGCTATGACGGCATCCAGATCCGTCACATTGACGATAAAAAAAGACTCCTGAGGGCCGGCCCCCAGGCGGTCGGCGCGCATCTTGGTCTGCTGAATGGACGCTTCGCCGCTGACATAGAGGATCTTTTTGCCTGTATGCGCCAGCTGCTGGCACAGCTGG
>CAZAYJ010000258.1:0-1858 GCA_964489335.1 uncultured Planctomycetia bacterium | reverse complement strand
TCGGATATTAGAAGAATACCGGCAAATCGCCCTGTCTCTGGGCTTCCTTCACGTCGAAAGCGCGCCTTATGTGCGCAGCTCCTACCGCGCCGGATCATATCTGGAACCTGCCGCGGCAGAACCATCATCATAAGCGGGTCTTCAGCAATATCGTGATGATCGCGGCCATCGCCGCCACCACCAAAAACAACCCCATCGCCTTCGTATTGCGCACTTCCTTTTCCATAGAAACAGGCTGCATATTCCAGTTAAGCCATCGGTAAAAAACAATCTGGAGCTGGATGGCTTTGTCCGGCTTGAGGTAAATAAAAAGGCCAACGATAAGGCTCAACGCTGAGAAAAGATACAAAGCGGGAAAACAATAAAGCAATTGCCACATATCCACCTCCTCATTCTGTCCCTGGCAGAATGACTCCGCAGCATAGTTTGAAAATTTCTGGATGCCCGCCGAGACTCTGACGAGGCTGGGTGCAAACAGAAATTTTCAAACTGCTTACGCAAGGAGTATTTCTCCTCCTCGGCAATCTCCCCGTTTCCGAGGGACGACCCTTCCTTCTTGAGCCTGGCGGCGCATCATTGTTCGAACTTCGGACCGCGGCTGGATACCGAAAAAAATCGAACAAGGTTCAGAACGACCAAGCCTATGAGCCCGGCAAGACTAATCAAAAAAGCAAAACGCCAAAAAACGTTGGCAGCTCTGAGAATCTTGATGTCTTCGACAAAGATGACCTCGCAGGCGCCTGCGCCGCCGTCTGTGCGCGTGGTGCTCGTATGCCAACTGACTTCCGAAGGCGCATCCCAGTCGCATCCGGAAGCAATCTTGCGGGCCCTGACGTTCACCAGCTTGCCTTTGATCTTGATCTGGTCTCCATACACCAAAAATCCGATAACCCTCTCAAACTTTTTGCTATTCATCAATAGATGGTTATTGGAAATCTGGGTCAGGTTGAACGGGATGGGCTCCCGCCACTGCGCCCAGCAAAAACGGCAGTCCTGCGAAAAAGACAATGTTCCAGCGCGGTACGACTTTTTTGAAAGGTTATCCCCCCAGATCAGGCAGAGGTCAAAAGGAAACACCTTGTCAAACTTATAAATGCTGAATGTCCGGTAATTAAGCTTGTGGACGAGCATGGCACTGATCTCATAGTTGTACAGCGGCTCAAGCTCGTACACATATCCGTTGGCCTTGAAGCTGATGGACGCAGAGCTGGCGACGGGTGTCTGAATGGGATCCTGCAGAACTTCAGGCGCGATGTCGCCAACGCTCTTGTAGTTGTTGCGGGCAAAGAAGGATACGGCCAACAAACCCAAAAGAATCCAGAAAAGGTTCTTTCTGGCAAAAACAAGGATGTTCATGACGTCATTATATCACGACGCCTGTAAAAGACGAATTCAAAATGAAAGAACGCGCCAGTCCCTATGGCCTGACGGCTTCCTCATCTCAAGCATGGCTCGCAAGCAAGATCTGGAAGGCAACATAAAAAAATCCCTAACTCATTAAATAATAAATAGTTAAGAAATGCCTTGGAGGGTGGCTCGGAAGGCAAAAAAAGGACAAGGGGAGAAATCTGTTATAGATTACCGGGCATAGCCTGCCCTCTAGCAGTTTCTCCCCCTGTCTTATATCTTGTTTCGCTATCTACTGCAAATGTAACACAACAGGCGCCGGATTTTCAAGGGGAAAAGGAAATAAAGCAAAAAAACTTAACGATACCCGGCCCCTAGGACAATTCTTCATATCTCTCGGGAAACCTGTAGCCGCGCCACGCGACGGTCCCCTCCTTATCGACAATCAAAAATACGGGAACACTGCCGACATCGTAGGCGTCGGAAACCTTCCCGTCCTCATCGAGAAGAA
>CAZAYJ010000257.1:0-1858 GCA_964489335.1 uncultured Planctomycetia bacterium | reverse complement strand
ATTGCTTCACTTTCAATTTCCGGCATTCCGCCGTTCAACGGTTTCTTCTCCAAAGAGCTCATTTATGATGGCGCCCTGGAGAGAGGGCTGATTTTTTATCTGGCGGCTATTTTAGGTTCTTTTTTGACGGCGGCCTCTTTTCTGAAGTTGGGGCACGCCGCTTATCTTGGTCCCAAGAGTGAAGCAACGCAGACGGCAAAAGAAGCGCCTGTTTTTATGCTATTCCCCATGATTGTCATTGCCGCAGGATGCGTCTTTTTCGGCCTACATCGTTCTTTTCCCATCGGACAATTAGTCCAGCCTGCGGTTGAGAACCGTCTGGAGGGGCAGGATTTTTCTTTCCTCTTGCCCAATACGAAGCTGGTCGCGGTGACGGTGATCATGCTGTTGATGGCGATCGTCAACCATATCTTCGGCGCCAAGATGAAAGGTAGTGGCTTGAAGGCCGTCGATTATATCCATGACGCCCCTATCTTGTCCGGCATCTACGTGAAAGCAGAAAAGGGCTGTTTTGATCCCTATGAATGGGTAAGGGCTTTGATGAGAGGTTTTTCCGGCATCCTGTGGCGGCTCGACAGAGGGATTGACTGGGTTTATAACGCAGGATTTCCCGGTTGCGCCCAAGCTCTGGCAAATACCTTACGCCGCTGGCATTCAGGAAGTTATGTGACGTATCTCGGATGGTCTCTGGGTGGCCTTTTGATTCTGGCCGTATTTCTTATATCCACAAGGAGTTTTTAGTGCTTTCTTTATTGATCTTAGTGCCCCTGGCTTTCTTGCTTCTAATGAACTTCCTGACGTTTAAAGGCAGGCGGCTGGCTTTCGCCGTCGTTATGGCCCTGTCATTTTTCCAGATATACGCGGTGTTTTGCCCGGCCATCATGTCCAATCGTCCTTTGCACGGTCTGGCTTCGGTTTTTGACTTTACACTGGCCGTGGACGGCCTGAGCCGGATCATGCTTCTGTGTATCGCGATCGTTATTTTTATCGCGCTTCTTGTTGCTGCGCCTTTTGTCAAAGAAGAGGATAAGCGTTTTTATTTCGCCGGCCTTATGATCCTGGAACTGATGGGTTTGAACGGTGTGGTCATAGTGCGGGATATCTTCTCCATGTATGTCTTTTGGGAGGTCGCGGCGGCAGCATCTTTTATCCTGATCGCCCTTCAAAAGAAGAGGGATCCCCTGGAGGGGGCGTTCAAATATCTGATGTTTTCGTCTGTGGCTACTGTTTTTGTGCTTTCGGCCATTGCTATCATCCTGTTGATTTCCGGAGATACGAGTTTTTCAGCGATTCAGGAAGCGTTGCGTGTGTCGCCCCATAACATTTTGATTACCCTTGCTGTCAGCGTCTTTCTGGCGGGATTATTTATGAAAGCAGGGGTCATGCCTTTCCATGGTTACCTGCCGGATGCCTACGCTTCTGCGCCGGCTCCTGTGTCAATTCTTCTGGCGGGCGTAGTCACCAAGACCCTGGGCGTCTATACCGCCATGCGCATCGTCATTGATATTTTTGGATTCAGCGCGTCTTTGAAGAGCATCCTTCTGTGTGTGGGTCTTATCTCAGCTATTTTTGGGGCCTTGGCGGCCATGGGACAGAAGGACTTAAAGAGGCTTTTGGCATATTCCAGCATCAGTCAGGTGGGGTATATTTTCCTTGGATTCGGATGCGGGACCCCCCTGGGTATTGCAGCCGCTATCTTCCATATCTTTAATCATACGATATTCAAATCGCTTCTTTTCGTCAATGCTGCGGCTGTCGAGGACCGGACAGGCACTTTGGATATGAGCCGGATGTCCGGCCTGGCTTCGAAGATGCCCGTAACCGGGACAACGTCCGTCCTGGCGTCGTTATCCGCTTC
>CAZAYJ010000256.1:0-1876 GCA_964489335.1 uncultured Planctomycetia bacterium | reverse complement strand
TTCGAGATTGTCAGGACGATCCTTTCGGATACATCCAAAGAGATACCTGTGAGCGTTTGCCTTGAGGGAGAATATGGCCTGCGCGACGTGGCCATCGGCGTTCCGGCGCTCATCGGCCCCGAGGGCATCGAACGGATCATGGCACTGGATTTGAACGAGACGGAACGCAGAGCCCTGACAGATTCCGCCGACGCCATCAAGAGCTCCATCAAGCTGCTTAAGGTTTGACATTCTGGCGCGGCGCACCTCAAGGCAAGACCGCGCCAATTTACTGCATACGGATCATCATGACTTATGATCTTTCCATCATAGGCTCTGGTTGGGCCGGTTTTAATGCCGCGATCGCGGCAGCGCGGCTGGGAAAGACCGTCTGCCTGATTGAAGAGAAAGAGATCGGCGGCACTTGTCTTAACCGCGGCTGTATTCCTACCAAAGTCTTCGTCGCAGAATCCAAGAAAAACTCAAGCCTCCAGGAAATTCAGAAGAAAAAGACAGAAGTCATATCTCGTCTTTCCCAGGGCATGAACTATCTTCTGAAGTCGCACAACATCACATGGATCCAGGGACGGGGGGTTTTGCTTGGACCCGGAGCGGTTTCTGTCGAAGGTAAGGGAGAATTCAGGTCAAAGTTTGTCCTTTTGGCGACAGGATCGCAGCCCAGGGAGCTTTCCCAAAAATCCCTTGATCATCAAAGGGTGGTTTCCAGCGATGATGTCCTGAACTGGCAGGTTGTACCCAAGACGCTTTTGAACGAGGGCGGCGGTTTCATCGGCTGCGAATTTGCGTCGATATTTTGCCGTTTAGGCGCGCAGGTGACGGTCGTTGAGATGCTGGACAGGCTCTTGCCGAATATGGACCAGGATTTGGGCAAAAAGCTGGCACAGGCCTTCCAGAAGCAGGGCATCAAGGTCATGCTCAAGACGGGTTTGGAGCAGGCCGGGCCCGACGCATACGAGAAAGTCCTGATTGCTGTCGGCCGCAAGAGCCGCTTTGAAGATGTCTGCGCATCATCTTGTTCTCTGCATGCGGAAAAGGGGGCGATCGGCGCAGACCGTACCTTGGCGACGAACATGAAGCATGTTTTTGCCGCCGGCGACTGCGTAGGAGGGTATCTTTTGGCCCACGTGGCTGCTTATGAAGGAGAGTTGGCTGTGTCCAACATGTTCCAAAAAGCACAGAACAGGGATTATAGCGTCATTCCCTCTAGCGTTTTTACGACGCCCGAGGTGGCTTCTGTCGGGTTGACTGAGCAGGAGGCCAAAGCTTTTGGCGTTGATTATGAGGCGAAGACCGTTTTTTATCTTTCTGTAGGGATGGCTCACGTCCTTGCAGATACTCAGGGTTTTGTCAAGGTGATCGTCGACAAGAGAAAAAAACTGATCTTAGGGGCCAGTATCCTCGGTCTTGAGGCCGCAGAACTAGTGAATTTATTTTCCGTCATCATCAAAAATAAGATAAGCATTCCCGACCTGAAGAAGACCGTGATGGCCCATCCCAGCCTGAGCGAAATCGTCGCCGAGATCGCAAGGGCCTTCTGACGCCATGGCTGATCAAGATCTTTCGTTGAGAGTGTTGAATCTTGGCACGATCCCTTACGCCGAAGCTTTTGATTTGCAAAAAAAGCTTGTTGAGGATGTGGCTTGCGGGGTATCTGCGAACACGCTCCTTGTTTGTCAGCACCCTGCTGTGATCACTTATGGCCGCCGCCGTGGCCGCGCCCATATCCTTGTTTCGGAGGAAGAGATCATTCGTCGGGGCGTTGAGCTTTACCAGACAGATCGCGGCGGTGACGTCACCTACCATGGCCCGGGCCAGGCCGTATTCTATCCTATTTTCGATCTTAAAAAGCTCGGCCAGGACCTGCATCATTATATGA
>CAZAYJ010000255.1:0-1877 GCA_964489335.1 uncultured Planctomycetia bacterium | reverse complement strand
CATTTTATTTGGTTGCGGGGGTCCGATTTGAACGGACGGCCTCAAGGTTATGAGCCTTGCGAGCTACCAGGCTGCTCCACCCCGCGATCTATCTTCATAAAAAATCTAAAGAGCGTTCTGCGTCGTATTCTCAGACACGGTGCCGTCGTCGCGGACGATCTTGAGCACCGTCTCGCCTTTCTTGACGATCCCCAGCTTGTCCCGTGCCACCATCTCCAGATACGCTGTGTTGTTCTGCATCTGGGCGATCCTCTGCTCCAGGACCGCATTCTGGCGCTGGACCTTCCTGATCTTCTCCTCGGTTTCCGCCAGCTTGGTCTTCAACTCCTGGAGCTTAGCAAAACCAGGCAAAAAGATGAGGAACAAAATAACAAGAATAATGAAAATCCGGAGATTTTTCAAGGTCTTTTCCCGAAGGCCGGCGTCCGTTCTTTCGGCCTTTCCGGACTGCGTCCTTTGGCTTCGGACCCTAAAGAGCTACGCTCTTCCGAATATCTTGTCCGGCCAGAGCGCCCCTGCGTAAACCGCGCTCTTGCCCAACTCTTCCTCGATGCGCAAAAGCTCGTTATACTTGGCAATCCTGTCGGTCCTGGAAAGAGAACCTGTCTTGATCTGGCCGACGCCCGTGGCGACGGCGATATGGGCGATCGTCGTATCCTCGGTTTCCCCCGAACGGTGCGAAATGACCGCCGAGTACTTGTTCTCTCCGGCCAGCTCGATACAATCCAATGTCTCGCTGAGCGAGCCGATCTGATTAACTTTGATCAGGATGGAATTGGCGACTTTCTTGTCAAAACCCATCTGAAGACGCTTAACATTCGTCACAAAAATATCGTCGCCAACCAGCTGAATCTTCGAGCCGAGGGCCTCCGTCAGCTTCTTCCAGCCGTCCCAATCATCTTCCGCCAAGCCGTCTTCGATGGAAACAACCGGATATTTGGCGACAATCTCATTAAAAATGGCAATCATATCCTCTGCGCTCTTGAGTTTCCCCTCGATGAGATACTTTCCATCTTTGTAGAAAGAACTGGCTGCCGGATCCAGGGCCAGAGCAATATCCTTGCCCGGCTTGTAGCCGGCCTTTGTGATCGCCTCGATGATCAAATCCAGGGCCTCTTCGTTAGACTGAAGGTTCGGTGCAAATCCACCTTCGTCTCCGACAGAAGTAGAGAGTTTCTTGGATTTAAGAATACTCTTGAGGCTATGGAATGTCTCAGTCGCGGCACGCAGGGCTTCTCTGAACGACGGCAAACCAATAGGCATGATCATGAATTCCTGGAAATCGAGATTGTTATCCGCGTGGAGCCCGCCATTCAAGATATTCATCATCGGGATAGGAAGGATATGGGCGTTCTTTCCTCCCAGATATCTATAAAGAGACTTGCGTTCTTCGATGGCCTGGGCCTTGGCGGCAGCCATGGAGACGGCGAGAATGGCATTGGCGCCGAGTTTTGCCTTGTTCTCCGTGCCATCCATCTCAATCATGACCTTGTCGAGCGCCATAAAACTGGGCTCCATCCCCTTAATCTTATCGGCAATGAGGCCGTTGATGTTGGCGACAGCCTTCAAGACCCCTTTACCCAGATAGCGCGCCTTGTCCCCATCGCGCAATTCCAGGGCTTCATGCTCGCCCGTGGACGCCCCTGAAGGGACGATAGCCCTGCCCATAACCCCGGATTCCAGAATAACATCCGCTTCAACCGTAGGATTCCCCCTTGAATCCAGGACCTCTCTTGCCACCACCTTCTTGACTACCGACATATCGCCTCCAAACCTCACATAAACGTTGTCATAAAAAATATTAGGTGAAAAGATTATCACAACCGCATAGGCGCGTCAAGGAAATTTAATCTAGCCACGGAATGCGGCGATGCGCG
>CAZAYJ010000254.1:0-1890 GCA_964489335.1 uncultured Planctomycetia bacterium | reverse complement strand
CGCATCGCTTCCAGCGCTTCGGAGAGTTCCGAATGCATGAGAGCGATGAGCTCGCCGTCGGAGCGCTCGAAATCCCACCAGCCCTTTTCCTTGGCTGTCGCATGGCACAGTTCGATCCATTGCTTGATCGTCATGATACCCTCATCTGGCTAGTTTTCTTGACGTTCTGGATAAACTCTTTTAATTTCCCGTGGTCTTTTTTGCCGGGCGCCTTCTCCACGCCGCTGGAAACATCGACGCCGTAAGGTTGAAAAATCCGCAGGAGCTCGTTAACGTTCTCCGGCGTCAAACCTCCCGAAACAATGAACTTCGCTTTCTTTTTTTCCGGGAATGCCAGGACTTTCCAGGCAAACCTCTTGCCCGTGCCGCCGAATCGTCCTTTGCGGAACGTATCGAGAAGAAAAAAATCCGCGCGATACCGGTCCAGGCCTTCGAGAGACTGAAAGCCTCTGACGCGGACCGCCTTGATGACGCGGTACCCCTTTAAAGCCTTGACGTAAGCCGGTGTCTCCGTTCCATGCAGTTGCACCATGTCCAAATTGCAGGCCGCGGCAATAGCCTTCAGGCGCTCTTTATCTTCGTTGACAAAAACTCCGACCTTGCAAACCGTCTCGGGCAATCGGCTGATCAGACGGCGGGCCTTTGAAGGCGAGATGTAGCGCGGGCTCTTTTTGTAAAAAACAAACCCGAGGAAATCCGCACCTGCAGCCACAGCGGCCCGGGCATCGCGCAGGTTCGTGATCCCGCAAATCTTAACCTTGACTATGCGACGGCGGGACTCCACACTCATGATTTCAGGAAAGCAACGAATGCCGCGGCGAGCGCACCAGGGTCTTTAGCGCGCATGAGGCTCGTGCCCACGAGAACGCCCTGCACGCCAGCTTCTTTGATCAATGCCAGGTCCCCTTTATCCTTGACGCCGCTCTCACAGATGACCGGCCTGTCTTTGGGAAGGTTGCCGGCCAGCCGCGTCAGGACACCGAAATCGGTGGAAAAATCCTTGAGATCGCGCGTATTGATGCCGATGACTGCCTGCGGCGCCTCGGCGACTTTCTCCAAGTCTCTTTCGTCGTGAATCTCCAGGATTGCGTCGAGAGAACAATCAAGAGCCAGCTGGGCGAAACGGCGCACCGACGGCCGATCCAAAAGGGACGCGATCAAAAGGATAGCATCCGCGCCGTGCACCTTGGACTCATAGATCTGATATTCGTCAACGATAAAATCCTTGCGCAGGACCGGCAGAGAAACAGCCTTTCTGACCTCTCCCAGATCCGCAAGGCTGCCGCCGAAGTATTTTTCTTCCGTCAAAACAGATAAGGCGCTGGCACCCGCACGGGCGTATGCCATAGCGATGGCAACAGGATCGAAACCGGGACGGATCAGGCCGGAAGACGGAGAGGACTTTTTGATCTCTGCGATAAGATGCACACCCCCGGAAGCTGCCAGGGCGGCCTTGAACCGCGGGGCCTCCTGCGGACCCTGGAGACGCTTTAAAAGTTCTTCCTGGGATATCTGGGCTTTGCGGCGGTCAATGGATTCCCTGGTGTGAAGGACGATCTCATCAAGAATATTCATAGATTCGTGTATTCAATGAGCTTGTTGAGCTTCTTGATGGCGGCGCCCGAATCAATAGACTCCTCGGCCAGGCGCATCCCGTCTTTAATCGTATACGCCTTGCCGGCGACATACAGGCCGCAGCCGGCATTCAAGACGATGATATCCCTTTCCGGCCCCTCCATGCCCTTGAGGATGTTTAAGGCGATCTGTTTGTTGGTCGCCCGTCCCTCGCCGAGCACATCCCGGGGGTCGGCCTTCGGCACATCCAGCTTCTGGGAATCGATAACATATTCTTTCATGGGTGTTTCTTTTGCAGGGGCAACTTCGCAAACA
>CAZAYJ010000253.1:0-1894 GCA_964489335.1 uncultured Planctomycetia bacterium | reverse complement strand
CGACGACAGCCAAGGCATTGGCATCACACGGCAGAAGGTCCCCCTTGACATAAAGGACAGATGGCGGGTCGGGGATCGCGCGCAGACCCTCCGGATAATCCTCGTCGGCCATCGTCATGATACGGATGCCCAGCGCATCGGCCCTGCGGATCTCGACGACAGGATCCATCTGCGCGGGCGCCGCAAGCACCGCCCGCGCCAGAAAAGGAGTCAGGCCGGCAGCCTCAATCAATCTCTGCGGCGCCGCCCTGAAAATTTCTGTTGGGCGATCGAAAACATCCAGGAGCCTGCGCATACGGATGCTACCGATGCCCTTGACCATGTTCAATAAAACAAGGGCTTCAAGATCGTTCATGTTTGAGAACATTTAAGACCGCCTGCGCGCTTTCCTCGACGCTCAAGGTGTCGCAGTCGATCATGTGGTGCGCCTGCATATAAGAAAGCTGCCGTTTTTCCAAAAGTTCTTCAATCTTCTTTTTAGGGTCCGCGACATTCAACAAAGGACGCGAGGCATCCGCCGCCGTGCGCCGCAGGATCGTCTCGGGCCTCGACGTCAGACATACGACCGTGCCACTCTTCTTCATCCTGTTGATGTTCTCAGGATCAACAAAGGCGCCTCCGCCGCAGGCAACAACCTGCCCTTCTCCGCGCGCCAGGCGCTTGATCAATTCTTTTTCGAGCTCGCGGAAATAAGACTCCCCTCTAAGCCGGAAAATCTCGCTGATCGGCATCTTTTCCTTTTCTTCGATCTCAGCATCCATGTCCACGAGCTTTAAATTCAGGCGCCCGGCCAGTACTTTTGCCACGGCGGTCTTTCCGGTTCCCATAAATCCTACATGATAAACATTTCTCATGCAGCATCCCACGTTATCGTGGCCACTTCCGCAGCCCGGCCCGCTTATTTTCCAAGGGGCCAAAAATTACGTTAGTGCTTATACGACATAGTGAAAGAATTTTATCATAATAAGGTAAGAACGGTCAACCAATTCCTTGCTTCAAGCCCGGGCTTTTGGTTTAACGCGACAGTCGAAAACGAGAAAACGCGCATGGCCGTAAACGAATAAAAAGCCCCGGCAACTTCGCATTGCCAGGGCCTTAACTTTCTCATACCACAGAAGATATGCGGTCTACAGAGACCTCATATATCCCTTGTAATTTCTCTTGGTCTCAACGATGCTGTCCCCGCCGAACTTTTCCAAAAACGCCTGGGCTAGGACAATGGCGACAGCAGACTCCGCGACTACCGCTGCCGCTTCCACGGCGCAGGTGTCATAGCGCTCCACCGCCGCCTTGACCGCCTTCTTGGTTACGATGTCAACGGATTCCAGGGGCTTGCCGATGGTGGCGATCGGCTTCATGGTGCACTTCAGGACCACCGGCTCGCCGTTCGTCATGCCGCCTTCGATACCTCCGGCATGATTCGTCCGGCGAAAATAGCCCTTGTCTTTCGTGTAATAAATGGCGTCATGCACCTTGGAACCCAGGGCGTGCGCATAGGCGACGCCAAGTCCGACCTCAACGGCCTTGATGGCAGGGATCGACATCACGGCCCCGGCCAAAAGCGCGTTCAGGCGGCGGTCGGCAGCAGCATAACTGCCGATCCCGGGCGGCAACCCTTTAGCTGTGACGGTGAAACTGCCCCCTACCGTATCAAGATGCTTGCGCGCGGCATCAATCTTCTTCTTCATGCGCTCTTTGTCGGTCTCGCCTCCAATCATCACGACGTCGCTTGAGACCGAGATGTCGAATTCCTTCAAGAAAAGCTTGCAGACGGAACCGACGGCGACACGGCAAACCGTCTCACGGGCGCTGGCCCTCTCTAAAACATTGCGGATATCCTGATGGCCGTATTTAAGACAGCCGACCAGGTCTGCATGACCCGGCCTGGGATTAG
>CAZAYJ010000252.1:0-1898 GCA_964489335.1 uncultured Planctomycetia bacterium | reverse complement strand
CAGGAAACAGCCGTTCGTGAAGATCTCCATGTCGAAATTCTTCTTGCGGCACAACGTGACGGTCTTCAGGAGCTCACCCGCCTCCAGGAACGGCTCGCCGCCTATCAGGGTGACGCGCGCCACAGACGGCCAGCTCAAATAAGACAGCGTCTTACGCAGATCTGGAAAACAGGAACGCATCCCGGGCGCATAATCCTGCCGCAAGGCGCACATGATACAATGCGCATTACAACCGATATTGAGATGAATAAGGACGTGCAGGCCTTGCGGCGGCAACCCCTGACGGATGCGGTCGGCATTGACCCGCGCCTTCTTCAGATTGTCGTTGCGGTCTATGGTGCGGCGCTTCTGCGCTGATCGATCGGACATTCTATTCTTGCGCGGTCCTGCAGCCCAGCGCGACGGCTTTTTCGCGCACGGCCCCCTGCGTTTTGACGTCGCCAGACTCCCCGGCGTTAGGCACAAGCAGGGATTCAAAGCCCATGCCGGAATAATCCGCCGTCAGGGCGAACGGCTTTTCCAAAGCATCCAGGCCTATGTCCTCATAGGCGCTGGCGATCAAGACGAGCTTTTTGCCTTTCAGGGGCGTCGTCATGGTCCCGGCCGCGTTGTCCCATTTATAAAGAGAAAACATGCGATCCATGATGAGCTTGAGCTGGGCGCTGGCGCCGAAGAAATACAAGGGCGTCGCCATGACGATGACGTCCGCCTCGGCCATCTTCGCCAAAACAAGCGAGGCCTCGTCCTTGACGACGCACGCATACTCCTTGATCGTCTGGCACCTGCGGCAGGACGTGCAACCCGTCGTCTTATACTTAAGAAAGGCTGTGGCGACGATATCCACCCGGGCACCCCTGGACTTTGCGCCTTCGGCAAACCAATTCACCAGCGTCGTCGTGTTGCCGTCCCTGATGGGGCTTGCAGACAAGACCAGTATCTTTTTCATGATAGCCCCCTGACTTCACTTCGCCAGCTTGCGCCAGCCGATATAGATCAGGACGGCAAACGCAATCAGGAGAGACACGAAACGCGCGCCATCCGGCAGCTCCGACCAATAGTTGCAATAGCCGTCCAGGACGCTGAAGATACCACCGAACATCAGACCTGTGCCTATCGCCTGGATCGTCACCAGCGAACCGACGATGATCGCCATGATCCCGATGGGAGCGGCGATGGAAAAAAGCGCCCTCTGGAATCTCTTCTGGTCATACCTCCAGGCATTTTCCTGCTTCTGCCTTTTGGCCGCGGCCTGCTGCTTTTCCGTCTGGGTCATATTCTGCCGATGCATCTGCATCATATCATCCATCTGGTGGTAATCCTGCCACCTGGGCTCCGGCACGAACGTCGCCACCCCGTAATGTATCATCATCGGAAAGATAACTGCGATCCCAAACCCCAACGCAAACTTCTTGGCCAGCATATGACCCTCCTTAATCCCACCTCTGGTGGAATTAACCCCAAAGTGTATCTCAAAAATATTTATCTGCCCGCCGAGGCCCTGACGAGGCTGGGTGCAGATAAAATTTTTGAGATGTACACACAAGGGGTAAGTTAATTTTCCTTCTTCTTCACCACCTTAAATGAATTGTAAGCCGCATCACTCTTGTTGTCAAAGTAAAGCTGGCGCAGGGTCCAGGTATAGACCTGCCCGTCTTCGAACATATCCGCCTTCAGGACCACATGATAGGCGTCCGGCCCCACCTGCTCTTTATAGATCTCATCAGAGGCGTATGTCTGGCGCCCCTTATATAGCCGGAAATCATACCCCTGCCTTCTATACATCCTGCCCTCGAACGGACTCCATTTGAACTCCAAAGTCTCTTACCCTGTCAGATCCACAGTATTGCCTACGGGCGACAGAAGCATACGCACCGGCACATAGGCCTCATCGTAGCCGA
>CAZAYJ010000251.1:0-1904 GCA_964489335.1 uncultured Planctomycetia bacterium | reverse complement strand
ATGACCATTTTGCGTTTCAATATCCAGGATAACGGCGATCAGAAGTATTACGTCTATTTTTACAAGCCAAACGACGTTAAGGGGATGTCCTATATCGTCTGGAAGCACCCGGATCGCGACGATGACCGCTGGCTGTATCTGCCGGCCCTGGACCTTGTCCGCCGGATCGCCGCTTCCGACAAGCGGTCAAGTTTTGCCGGGACGAATTTCCTCTATGAGGATGTCTCCGGCCGCAGCGTCACGCTGGACGCCCACGAGATGCTGCCGGCAGACGACAAATACTACGTGCTGAAGAACACCCCCAAAGACGAAGCCCAGGTCGAGTTCTCCTATTACAAGACATGGATAGACAAAAATAACTTTATCCCCGTCAAGGCCGAGTACTATGACAAGAACGGCCATCTTTACAGAACGATCGAAGCGCTTGAGGTCAAAGATATCCAGGGGCATCCGACGATCGTCAAGATGAAGGCAACGGACTTGAATTCAGGCGCGTTCACTGTCGACGATTTCTCCGATGTCGCTTATGACGTTGGGATCAATGATGAGATCTTTACGGAGAGATATCTGCGCAATCCTCCGTCACAGTGGATCAAAGGTTGAGGCCCATGAGGAAGTTATTCGTCACAGGGATTGCGGCCTGCCTCGTGTGGGCGGCGACGGGGAGTCTGGCGTCGGCGGAGTGGCAGGCGCTTGGCGGTTTCGTGGAAGAGGCTTTCGGTTACAGGGCCGGCAGTGATAACCTTACGAAACACAAAAGTTTCGACATGGCCGAGCAACGACTGCAGCTCAAGGACCAGTATGCTTTTGACGGCGAAGGCCTTTTGTCCCGCTGGCGTTCCGTCTTACGGTTCAAGGGTGATTTCACGGTTGATGAATACTTTGCCGGCGAGACGGATTTTGAGCTGCGCGAGGCCAATATCAGCCTGACACCAGCGTCTTTTATGGACATCAAGGCCGGCCGGCAGGTCTTGACGTGGGGAACGGGGGATTATCTTTTCATCAACGACGTTTTCCCGAAGGATTACGAATCATTTTATATCGGTCGCGACGATGAATACCTAAAGAAGCCATCAGACGCCGTCAAATTGTCATTTTATCCCAAGGCCGTCAATATCGATTTTATTGTTATTCCCTATTTTACGCCTAATACGATGCCGGACGGGCAAAGACTGTCTTTCTTTGACAGTTTCGAAGGCGGCATCGCCGGGCGGTCTTCCGACCGGTTTCTCGTCAGCCCCGCCTGGCAGCCGGAGAATTTTGAATACGCCGGACGTTTTTACAGGAATTTCTCCGACACCGAGGTCGCCGTCTATCTTTACCGCGGCTTTGATAAGATCGCCAGGAGTTACAAAGACGAGGCCGCGCATCAGCTTTATTATGAGCGTCAGGACGTCTGCGGCGCCAGTGTCCGCGGCCCCTTTGCCGGCGGCATAGGCAATATTGAGGGCGGTTATTTTTATTCTCCAGAAGATCCCAAGGGCGATAACCGTCTTATCCAGAACTCGATGGCCAAATTCATGGTCGGCTATGAAAAAGACCTCGGCCATGACCTCAAGATAGGGTTGCAGTATTATTATGAGCAGACCCTCGATTACGGGGCTTACACGGCGGCCCTCCTCCCGCAGGATTTTTATTGGGACGAGTATTATCATCTGCTGACCCAGCGCATCACAAAGCTTTTCAAAAATCAGACGGTGGCGGTTTCGTTTTTTAATTTCTATTCTCCATCCGACCAGGACGGCTATGTGCGGCTCTCCGTTGCCTACGACATGACGGACCAGTGGAAGCTCGTCGTGGGCGCCAATATCCCATGGGGACAGGGTGAGCAGACGACTTTTGCCCAGATGAAAAAAGATAAAAATATCTATGTGCGGTTGAGATATTCTTTTTGATAGGAGCGC
>CAZAYJ010000250.1:0-1948 GCA_964489335.1 uncultured Planctomycetia bacterium | reverse complement strand
TCGTGCTGAGTTTTGTCGCAAGACAAACAAAGGACTGAACTGCTTCAACAATCAATGATCAATCGGCTATAGGATGCCTGCAATCTTTTTAAACGCCTTCGGCAAATATTCTATCACGTCGGAGGCGATCATCCCCGGCTGCGTCTTGTCTTTAACTGCCAGATCGGCAGCCAAGCCGTGGATATGCACCGCGCGGCAGGCCGCCTCAAAGGACTCCATCCCCTGCCCCACAAAAGCCGTAACGATCCCCGCAAGAACATCGCCGCTACCAGCCGTCGCCAGGCCCGGATTGCCTGTCGCGTTTTCGTAGATGCGGCCGCGGGAAGAACACACAAGAGTCCTATGCCCCTTTAAAATCAGGGTTACATTGTAACGAAGAGCAAAATCTTTTGCAACTTTTTTTCTGGTTGCGTCGGTGCCGTCGAGCCGGCGGCCGCAGAGGCGCTCCATCTCTCCTGGGTGCGGCGTCAGAATCACCGGAAACCTTGATCCCTTAACGAGATCCAGGTGCCCCGCAAGGGCATTGAGTCCGTCGGCATCCACGACCACGGGACTGCAAGCACAACGAAGCAAAGAACGTATAAATACCTGTGTAGAAGGGTGGCCCGACATCCCGCAGCCGACTAAAAGGCAATCCGTTTTTTTCAGCAAGGGGACGATCTGCGTCAACGCCTTTTCAGAAACGCTCTGCTGTACCGTTGAGCGCAACGGAAACGTCACAACCTCCCTCACCCCTGAAGCAATAATTGCCTGAAGAGACTCGGGAAAAGCGAGGGTCACGCAGCCGGCGCCGGCTCTCATGGCGGCCGCGGAACACAGAAGGGCGGCGCCCGTATAGCACCTGGAACCCGCCACAATCAAGATATGGCCGTAATCCCCTTTATGGGTCTGTTTATTCCTGTTAAAGAATGGCGCTGGCCACAGCATAATGATCCGTATGCGACAACGATAAGGCGATAGACGTTTTTTTATTTTTGATACGGCAGTAGGGCCGGCCGTTAGCGTCATTGACAATCTCAATATCCCGGAAGTTCAGCTTCGGGCTGTTCCCCAGAGCCTTGAAGATCGCCTCTTTGGCTGCAAACCTTGCCGCCAGATGCTGGAGCGGATGACGTTTGCTGCGCGAGTAAGCCAGTTCTTTATTCGTGTAAACCCTGTTCAGAAAAACATCTCCCCAGCGTTTCACGGCTCGATCCAGCTTCCTGATCTCAACGATATCGATCCCGCTGCCCTTAATCATGTTTCCTCTCGGGTCTCCCGGCCTTCGCTACCAGACTCTTCATCCGGCGGACTGCCTGTTCCAAACCAAAAAAAAGGGAAAAGCATACGATGGCATAACCGATATTCAACTCATTCATTCCCCTGATGGATGCCACAGGACAAACGTTCTCATAGTCCAAACCGTGACCTGCATTCACAATCAATCCCAGGTCCTGGGCATACGCCGTAGCTCCCCGAATCTCCGCAAGCATCTTTTGCCTGGCCTTCGGCAGACGGCAATCGGCATACCGGCCTGTATGCAAATCAATCATATCCCCACCGACATCCCGGGCCATATTGATCTGGCGGCGGCTCGGCTCGATGAAAAGGCTGACATTAATATGACCACTCTTAAGCCGCTCAACCGCCCTGGCGACCCTTGTCTTGTGCCGTACGACATCCAGTCCTCCCTCCGTTGTCAATTCCTGACGGCGTTCGGGCACAAGGGTGGCCTGATGCGGCTTGAGACGACAAGCGATATTCACGATCTCTTCTGCGATGGACATCTCCAGATTGAATTTCTTCCTGATGGTCTTGCGCAACGCAAAGACATCGGCATCCTGGATATGCCTGCGGTCTTCCCGCAGATGTGCCACAAGGGAATCCGCGCCGGCATCCTCGCAAACCTTCGCAGCAAAAAGAAGATCGGGATAAGGCGCGCGGCGCTGCTGCCTGAGCGTCGCAATAT
>CAZAYJ010000249.1:0-2003 GCA_964489335.1 uncultured Planctomycetia bacterium | reverse complement strand
CAGAGAGGTTCTACTCCGAATGTAAAGATATTGGATGCCGGCCAGGTGGCAAAATATCCGGTGCGGCCCAAGCTTCTGTTGAACCTGATCCTGGCGCTGTTTTTAGGCGGTTTCTCCGGGGTGGCCTTCGTCTTTCTTTTGGAAAACATAGACCAGAGTATCAAGAACCCGTCGGATATCGAGAATTTCCTGCATATGCCGTGCCTGGCGGCTGTGCCGCCTTATCAGCCGGAAAAAGACGCTAAAGAATCGTTCCCGTGCGCGCTTGTTTCCGCTAAAGACAGCCGTTCGATCCTGGCCGAGAGGTTCAGGAGTTTGAGGACAGGGATCATTTACAGCAATCCTGATTTGAGCAAGAAGGTCCTTTTGGTCACCAGCGCCGGGCCATCCGAAGGCAAGACAACGTCTGCCGTCAATCTGGCCACCGCTTTTGCAAAATTCGAAGGCAGAGTCATTCTTGTCGAAGGCGATCTGCGCAAGCCGGCCCTGCATGCGGTTTTCAACAAGCCTTGCGAAAACGGCCTGACAGAGCTTTTGGCCAGCGAGCACATGGATTTCAGGAAATATGTCAAGGACACGGGTATTGCGAACCTCGACTTTATCTCCTGCGGGGCCATTGCCTTGAATCCGGCGGAACTGTTAGGGTCAAAGAAGCTGGGATTGTTGATCGAGGAGCTCTTAAAACATTATGACAGGATCATTTTTGATGCCCCGCCTGTTTTGGCGGCCACGGACGCCGTCGTCCTTTCCACAAAGGTCGATGCCGCTATCCTTGTCTGCAAGTCTGGCTTGACGCACAGGCAGGCCGCCATCAGGTCGGCGAAGCTCATCCATTCCGTTCATGCCAGGATCCTTGGCAGCGTCCTGAACATGGTGAAGCTGGAGGATTCCAAGGAATACGCGTATTACAATTATTACCTGCAGAATGCTCAGAAGGTATAGCGATGCCCTGTTTATCGCGTTATTGATTTTCCTGCCTCTGGCGCTGGGCGCAGTGCATACATGGTCCATCACGCTATTCTCCCTCGTCGCCGTTATCTTATTCAACTCCGCAGTTTTCCAGCCGGATTTCAGCTTTAAGAAACTTTTCTCCTTTCCCGTCGTAGTCATGAGTGTTGTCTTTGCCGGATATGTGGTTTTCCAGCTTATTCCTTTGCCCCCCGTTATTCTTAAAATCTTCTCTCCTAACACATTTAAATTTTACTCGGCATATTCTCTCACATATCCTTGGCTAAATTCCTGGCGTTCCATCAGCGTCTATCCGTGGTTGACCATATGGGAATTTATCAAGATCATTGCCTGCGGCTTGGTATTTCTGTTTATCCTTTTCAGAACATCGCAGGGTAACGGCCGCAAGATGAGCGACTTGGAACATAACATCCTTGTCTATCTGAAGCTTGGTTGCCTGACAGGGATTCTGGCGATCCTTCTGCATAGCATGGTTGATTTTAATCTGCACATTACGGCCAATGCGCTTTATTTTACGGTCTTATTGGGATTGGCTATTGCGATGGACAAGGAGGGAGCTGACTTTGTTTTTATACAAAAGACAGTCAACGCTATTATCTATATCGGCTTTGCCGTAGCTTTGTTCGGCATCGCGCATAAATTGAGCGGCAGCACCAAGATCTATTGGTTGATAGAAAAAGACGGCTCGCACTTCGGGCCTTATGTCAATTATGACCATTATGCAGGATTCATGGGCATGTGTTCGAGCCTGGCTTTGGCGTCTTTTATGGCCAAAGTGCGTTATTCGTCGTTTTTCAGGATCAGGGGCGTGAAGGACAAGCTGATGTGGTTTTCCACACAGGAGGCGAGCAGCGCCTTGCGTCAGTTTTTTGCGGCCGCGGTGATGATTGGCTCCATTTTCTACTCATCCAGCCGGGGCGGAATCCTGAGTTTTGTCATGGCGGCATTCGTCTTTTATTTTCTGATTATCATCCGCACCAGGAAAAGCCGCAGGGGGAGACTGTTGTTCTTTTTTATCCTGATCATGCTTTTGA
>CAZAYJ010000248.1:0-2024 GCA_964489335.1 uncultured Planctomycetia bacterium | reverse complement strand
ACATAAAATAAACTACTTCCGAACAAAATCTTTGTCAATGAAATTGAGCCCGCCAAAAATAGCATCAATCCCCATATTCCCAATACCAGGGCGATCGATTTATCCTCGGCTTCATAGGCCGATCCTGAAGACCCTCCCCCATCGGAAGGGCCAATGCGCCACTTTTCTGCGGCAAAAAAGACCATGATCGCGTATAGCAACCATGGTCTTTAACCTCTCCCTTTCCGACGAGAGAAGGATATTACTGGGGTGGATGACGGGATTTGAACCCGCGACAATCTGAGCCACAGTCAGATGCTCTAGCCAAGCTGAGCTACACCCACCATAAAACCAGATGAAGGACGAAAAATCAATCGCCCTTAAACATTTTCTTAAACTCTTTCCCGATCGCCTCAAACTGCTCGCCCACCTTCTTGTACTCCTCGATGGTTTCCTGCGGATTGGTTAAGGCGGCCTGGATGCGGGATTTTAAAAACGAGCCCTTGATCTTCAGGTTCTCAAACTTCGGATGGTCGAGCTTCGTGGTGATGGAAAAATCGAAAACGGCCTTTCCTTCAGATGAAAGTATAGAGTCAAAAGCCAGATACGTCAAATCTTTAATGTCCTTAGTCTGCTCCTGGCCCCCTTCTGCCGCCGGCACCTCTTCTTTTTTAAAGGCAATATCTGCCAACTCCACGTGAGTGTCAACCTTAAGCTCGTTATGGACAGCCTTCATCGTAGCCTGCGCCTGCAGATGCCCTGACTGCAGGTCTTTCTGCAGGTATTGCCGGTAATAGGGCTCCAGATACGCCAGGTCGGCATCTTTGAGGGCCACGACGGCATCGGCGTCTTTCGGAATCCAGTCTATCCAACCGTTCCCTCGAAGAGTCGCCACCTTTTCTTCTTTGGTCGTCTTGACGACGGCTGAAGCGCGGAACCGGATGCGGGTCGGCTGCACCAAAGAAGCCTGCCTGGCCTCGGCATTAAGGTCATCCACATAAAGGGTAAAGGGGCCGCTATCCAGGCTCTGGTCCACAAACTCGACCCGGCCGCCTTTCAGAATGACCCGGCGCACCACAAAACTTGCCTGGGGTTTCTTGCGGTCCCCGGCGGCCGGCAAACCAAAATCAAACGTGTCCTTACCTGTGCGCGTCACCTTGACATAAGGCCCCTGAAGAGTAATCCTGTCAAAGACCATGCCTACGGTAAACAATCCTGTGAAGCCGGGGATGACATCCACCCTTTTTACCTTGATCGTCTGGCCTATAGCCAGATCATCTATTTGCGCCGCAAGAGGCCAGGAGAGCCTGATGGTCGAAGCGCTCACAGAAACCCCCAGGCTTTTTTCCAGCCGGGGCAGAATGATGCCGCGGGCATTGAGCACAACGTACGCCAGGCCGGCACCCAAAAGAAGGACAACGGCGACACAAACAACAAATATGATCTTAAGCGCTTTCTTCATGGCTGAAATCTCATGCGCCTGGGCCGATTCGAACGGCCGACCCTCTGCTTAGAAGGCAGATGCTCTATCCAACTGAGCTACAGGCGCAACACAGGATGTTTTGCACCGGCGCGATTCTGAATAAGCGCCGGGTGCATAATTTATCAATTTATCAGCAATAAGGTAGTCGACACCGGAATTTACGATGCAAGACGGCAGAGCCTTGCAGTGAATTCCGTACTCCGACAATTTTTTGCTCTGCCGCAAAACACTATGGTGTCGGCGCCGATTTTGGCCTGCTCGCCTTGTCGGCTCGCGACGGCCTCATCGGCACCCGACAATTTTTTGCTCTGCCGCAAAAAATTGTCGGGGAGGTGAGATTCGAACTCACGACCCCTTGCTCCCAAAGCAAGTGCTCTTGCCAAGCTCAGCTACTCCCCGGATACCGTCATTTCAAGGTGGGGTTTATTGTATCATCCAAAAGGGGGTGTTTTCAAACACTTTCAAAAAGGTATGCTATAATAGCATGCTATGAAAAAACGCTCCATAATCCTTATTCTTTGTCTTGTCTTCATCGCCCTTTTGGCAGGGGGATTTTATTACG
>CAZAYJ010000247.1:0-2049 GCA_964489335.1 uncultured Planctomycetia bacterium | reverse complement strand
ATTTTGGATAACCCGTGGATGAAAAAGGATTATCTTTGGAAATCGTTTTTGATCTGTTCCACCGCGTTCTTGATGTCGTGGTTTTTGGGGAGCTCGGCCTGGATTTTCTTGAATGCGTGCAACACGGTCGTGTGGTCCTTGCCGCCGAAAGCACCCCCAATCTCCGGCAAAGACATACTTGTGAGCTCTCGCGACAGATACATTGCGACTTGGCGCGGCACCACGACATTTTTGACCCGTTTTTTTGTTTTTAACTCCTCCGGGTTAATTTTGAAATAATCAGCCACGGCCTTCTGGATGTCTTCCACCGTGATTTGTTTGGACGCCTCTTTCAGCAGGTCTTTAAGGACGTTCTTGGCCATTTCCAGGGTGATGTGTTTTTCTTCCAGGAGCGAATAGGCGATTACCTTGACAAGAGCCCCTTCCAGCTCCCGGATGTTGCTTTTAATGATTTCAGCGATCAGGTGAATGACGTCGTCGGGAATGTCGACGCTCTCGTTCTCGATTTTTTTCTTGAGGATCGCGATGCGGGTCTCCAGATCCGGCGGCTGGATGTCGGTGACCAGGCCCCAGCTGAACCGCGAGACGAGGCGTTCCTCGAGCTTCTGTATTTCCTTGGGGGGCCTGTCGGATGAGATGATGATCTGCTTGTGGCTGTCGTAGAGGGCGTTAAAGGTGTGGAAAAATTCTTCCTGCGTGGCTTCTTTGTTGGCAATGAAATGGATGTCGTCGATCAAAAGCACGTCGACATTCCTGAATTTCTCCCGGAACGTGGCCGTCGAGCGGTGCTGGATGGCGCCGATCAGTTCCGTTGTGAATTTTTCCGACGTCGTATAAAAAAACCGTGTTGAAGGATTGTTGTGGCGGATGCGGTGGCTTGCATGAGATGTGTCTTGCCCAACCCCACCCTGCTGTAGATGAACAGCGGATTATATGCCTTGGCCGGAGAATCTGCAATGGAAAGACAGGCGGCGTGCGCAAAGCGGTTGGACGGCCCGACGATAAAATTATCAAAAGTGTATTTAGGGTTCAGCAGGAAAGGTGCGGCGGGTTCCTTGGCGGCCGCGGCTGAGGTTGCTGGCGGTTTGACTGCCGGTTTTTCCTGTGCCAGCGCAGGGTTGATCTGGTAGCATACATCGAAAACGCATCCCGCGCCTTTGAGGGCATCGCGGATCACCAAATCATAATGCTGAATGAGCCACTCCCTGAAAAACTCGTTCGGGACCTCGAGGCTAAGGGTTTGTTTGTCCGAATCCGGTCTCGGCCGGATGGGCTTGATCCAGGCCTCATAGGCATTCTCTCCTACCTTGGATCGGACGGCCTGAGCGGCCTGAAACCAAACGTTGCTTTCAGTCATATGCTTTATGCAGTCCGGGGCTTGCCGGGGCGTTTTATCGGGAGCTCGTCGAGTTATTCACAGCGTCCACAGGGTTATCCACAGGGCGAGATAATACATTCGTCCTTCCCTCCTGCTCGACGAGAACGATGGGATGCGATTCTCGCCGGCAGACAGACGCCGCTATCTTTGGGGCGGTCCGGGAATTCCACTGCCGTCCGCCAAGGGTTTTTATTATAATCGCGGCCGAAAGACAATGCAAGAAAATTTTAACGCGACGAAAAACGGAGAAGAAAAAAACAATCTCATTGCATTGAGGTTGCGGTCCAGAAAAAATCCAGCTTTGTCTTTGGGGCGACACAAAAACCTTGACTTCACCGGGGTGTATGTTATAATTGCCGAACTATGAAATATCACTTGAAGACGCCAACCAAGATCGTCGGCAAACGCAAACACGGATTCCGTCGTCGGATGAGGACCAAAAAAGGCAGGCTGGTCTTGAAAGCCCGGCGGCAGAAGGGCAGATACAAGCTGACCGTATAGCGCCATGAGACGTGTCCTCGTGGCCCTTATTAAATGGTACCAACGTGCGGCTTCTCCTATGATCCCGCATTGTTGCCGCTTTGTGCCCTCCTGTTCCCAATATTTTCTTGAGGCCGTAGAAAAATACGGTTGGCTGCGCGGCGGCATATTGGGGGTGCAAAGATTATTGC
>CAZAYJ010000246.1:0-2063 GCA_964489335.1 uncultured Planctomycetia bacterium | reverse complement strand
AGGGGATACCTCTGCAGGACATGAAGGTCGAGCAGGCAAAATTCTACACGGGCACGGTCGAACAGCCGATGTATCAGAAGTCCGTCGTGGCAGAACTGGAGCACAAGGAACTGGCGTGGCGTTACGGCGAAGACATTCTCGTGTTGCAGATCCGTGATCCCTGGTGGGCTCATGCATATTGGGATGTTTCTGCGGGCACTCTTGAGAGGCTCAATAAGGAACTGGGGCATTCTTTCGGCGGAGGCCGCTGGCATCTGCGTTCTTATGATGTTAGTTTCATCAATTTTAACGGCACAAACGCCCACAGGTTTTTCGATACATCCATCGATGTGGACGCCGGCAACTGGTATTTGAATTTCGGCTCTCCCGGCACATCCTGGTGTGTTGACCTCGGTCTGATTTTGCCGGATGGCCGTTTCATCACCGTTCTGAGGTCCAATACGGTCTCACTCCCCTTAGACGGTCCGTCCTGGGTGACGGATGAAGAATGGATGATCCCCGAAGATGAATTCCGCAGGCTTTACGGTATGTCCGTCGGTCTGGGGCCCAATGTGTCAAGCCCTGTCGGTAAGCTCTGGCAGGAACGGCTTAAAAGAGACATCTCTTCACGCGGCATCGCGTCCATGGGGGTGTCTTCTCCGGTCAAGAAGGGGCAGGTTAAGTTGCCTTTCTGGTTGGTCGTCGATTGTGAACTGATTGTTTATGGGGCGCCCGAACCCGCCGCCCATGTCACGGAGCAAGGCAAGCCTATCAAGCTCAGGAAAGACGGGACCTTTACGTTGCGTTTCGCTCTTCCTGATGGAAGACAGGATATTCCCGTCGTTGCAAAATCCGCCAAGATCGACGAGACCCGCACGATTACGCCTGTCGTCACCAGAAAAACGACCCGCAATCCCTAACAGGCAGTTTTGTCCGTTGCTTGTGGTGTTTTTCACCGGCGAAAGACGCCCCGGTGTTGATGAGCAAAATAATAAAATTTTTTAGTTCGCCCGGAGAATTCACGTTGTTGACTGCCGCAGGGCGGTCCCGCAAATGGCGGGCTCAATTAAAGAAACGAGGACAGACGCATGGTTAAAGGCTATCTTTGCATGGTCCTGCACGGGCACCTTCCGTATGTGCGCCATCCCGAACACGAAGATTTCCTTGAGGAAGACTGGTTTTATGAGGCGATCACCGAGACGTACATTCCTCTGATTACCATGTTTGAGAGGCTGGAGCGGGACAAGATCAATTTCCGCCTGACCATGTCGGTGACGCCGACACTGGCCTCCATGCTGACCGACAGCCTGTTGCAGGAGCGGTATGTCAAACACATCCACAGCTTGATCGAGCTGGCGCATAAAGAAGTGGAGAGAACGAGATGGCTTCCAGAGTTCCAGAAGCTGGCCGTCATGTATCTGAATCTTTTTACACATGCGCGCGATCTTTTCGAGCGCTATCACCGTAATCTCGTTTTGGCATTCAAACGTTTCCAGGATTCCGGAAACTTGGAGATTATTACGTGCGGCGCGACCCATGGATTCTTCCCTCTGATGGACGTGACAAAACCATCCGTGCGCGCCCAGGTCCGGGTAGCCGTCGCCAATTATGAGAAGAATTTCGGACGCAGGCCTCGGGGTATCTGGTTGCCTGAATGCGGTTATCTGCCGGGCGATGACGAGATTTTGAAGGAAAGCGGTATCAAGTATTTCTTCGTGGATTCCCATGGTGTCCTCCACGGTACGCCGCGTCCAAAGTACGGCGTCTTTGCTCCGGTCTACTGCAAATCCGGCGTCGCATGTTTTGCGCGGGACACGGAGTCCTCCAAACAGGTCTGGTCTAGCGTCGAAGGATATCCTGGTGATTATTATTATAGGGAGTTCTACAGGGATATCGGTTTTGACCTTGATTATGACTACATCCGTCCTTACATCCATCCGGACGGCATCCGTATCAATACGGGGATCAAATATTACCGTATCACGGGGCCGGACAATGAAAAGATGCCGAATGATCCCGATGCCGCGCGCGAAAAAGCCGCTGCGAATGCCGGCAACTTCATCTTCATCCGTGAAAAACAGATC
>CAZAYJ010000245.1:0-2109 GCA_964489335.1 uncultured Planctomycetia bacterium | reverse complement strand
TTTCTGGCTCTTTCCGTAAAACGATTGAACACATTCACCTCCGACTTGTCTATGGATTACACTTTCAGGCGTTCGCGGATAATCTGCGCCCGCTTGACGTCACGTTCATTGGCGGACAACTTTTTATTCTCCAGTTTCTGCAGGTGCGCCGGCTGCGTCAGGATAAAAAGCTCGTTGATCAGGCCGCGCTCCATGTTTTCGACGAGTCCCAGATCGTGCCCCAGCCGCAGCATGGACAAAAGCTCGACGGTCTCGCTGCTTGAGATGATGTGGGCGTTCTTGAGCGTGCCGTAAGAACGCCATATCCTGTCTTCCAGCATCTCTCTGTGATCGGCCAAAAGGATTTCCCGCGCCTTCTCCTCCTGATCGATGATCTGACCGATGACACCCTTGATGTTACCGAGGATATCCTCTTCCCTCGATCCCAAAGAGACCTGGTTGGAAATCTGGAAAAAATTCCCCGAGGCCTGCGTACCCTCGCCGTAGAGGCCGCGCGTCGTAAAGCTTAATTTAGCGATGGCCTCCAGCACCTTATTAATCTGACGTGACATGACAAGCGCGGGCAAATGGAGCATGATGGAACCCCGCATGCCCGTCCCCGTATTCGTCGGGCAGGCCGTCAGATACCCCCACTCACGGCTAAAAGCATAAGGCAGAAAACTGGAGAGCTGGTCGTCGATGGAATTGATGACATCCCAGGTCTTGTCCAAGTCGAATCCCGATTCCATAACCTGGATGCGCAGATGGTCTTCTTCATTGACCATGATGGCGACATCTTCCCGCGGCGTCACGCATAGCGCCTTCTGGTTACTGCGGACGGCATGCTCGTTCGACATCAGATGGCGCTCCACCAAAAACTGCTTGTCGATATTGTCAAGCTCCTCCAGGCGCAGGAAAGCCGCGCTCTTCAATTCGGCCGTCCGCTCGAACGCAGCCTTGGTCGAAACAAGGACCTGCTCGGCGTCATTTTTCTTGGCCCAGTGCGGAAAAGGCGTCTTATCCAGATTCCTCGCCAATCGGATCCTCGAAGAAATCACGATATCGGAGTGAGGTCCTGTGCCTTTCAGCCAACTGGACACCTGATTGATCAGATCATTCAGGTTCATCTTCTTTTTTTGTCCCCTTCTTTTTCTTTTCCGCTTCTTTAATGGCATCGCGCAGGCGCGCGGCCTCCTCAAATTCTTCGCGGTCGACGGCCTCCTGCAGCATTGCCTTCAATTCCGCCACCGAAGACCCGCGGGACCTGGAGACAGATTTCGCTTCCTCCCGAGGCAAAGACAGCGGCGTTTTGCCGACATGCTGGCTGGCGCCATGGATGCGTTTCAAAAGGGGCCCCAAATAGCGCCCGAAGGCCGTGTAACATTCACTGCAACCCAGGCGGCCGATCTTGCGGAAATCCTCGTAGGTCAGACCGCAAAAAGGACACTGCGTCCCGACGGCCGATTTTTCCGAGCCGCCCAGCTGCTTTGAATAATCCACGAGACCCGCCAGAAGATCCGAAAGACCAAACTGCTGCTCCATCTGGATGCTCTTTTTCTTGGCGCATTCATCACAAAGATGCAGCTCGGTCAGCTGGTTATCGACAAGCTCGGGCAGATGCACGGTCGCCTGATTTTTATTACAGATATTCCAGAGCATAACGAACGCCATCCTTTTTTGTGATCTTCTTAAAAGCGCTGATCAGAGCCGACGTGTGCTTGCCGACGCTCCCCGTCCCGATCAGACGCCCGTCGATCATGACGACCGGGATAAGCTCCGCGGCCGTCCCTGTCAGAAACATTTCGTCGGCGACATACAATTCGAAGCGCGTCAGCATGCGTTCGCAGATCTTGAGGCCCGTTTTCGCGGCCACCTCCAGCACGGCCCCGCGCGTGATACCGTTCAAGACGCCCACGGAAACAGGCGGCGTCACCACGACATCGTCCTTGATCATGAAAATATTGTCGCCCGTGCACTCCGTCACGAACCCATTCTGGTCCAGCATCAATGCCTCGGGCACACCGGCGTTGATCGCCTCGATCTTCCCTAGGATGTTGTTGAGATAATTCAGGGACTTGATCTGGGGATTCAGGGCCTCCGGGATATTGCGCCGGGTCGGCACCGTCACGA
>CAZAYJ010000244.1:0-2112 GCA_964489335.1 uncultured Planctomycetia bacterium | reverse complement strand
AGGTTCGGCATCGGGTAAATCTCTTTTAATTTGGCAAAACTTTTTCTTTTGCTCATTCAAGTCCCCGTATTCAACGGATGATTTAAGGTCCGGCCCTATTTACTTCAATTCCACCGTCGCTCCAGCGGCTTCCAACTTTTTCTTGAGTTCGTCGGCTTCAGCTTTGGGAACGCTCTCTTTGACCGGCTTCGGTGCACCGTCCACGAGGTCCTTGGCTTCTTTCAGGCCGAGATTGGTGATCGCCCGCACTTCTTTGATGACGGCGATCTTATTGGCGCCTGCGTTGGTGAGCATGACCGTAAAAACGGACTTCTCTTCCACTGCAGCCGCTCCAGCCCCTGCGCCTGCTCCCGGAGCAGCAGCCATGGCCATCACGGGCGCCTGAGCTGTCACACCAAACTTCTCCTCGATGGCCTTAACCAGGTCGCTCAACTCAAGGACGGTCATCGATTCGATTTCCTTGATCATGTCTTCGATTTTTGCCATGTGATTACCTCCCCTTTCCTAGGACACACAAGTTAAGAGTTAAAATTATTTTTTCTGATCTTTAACGGCATTGAGCGCATACGCCAGCTTTGTCACGATCTGGTTAAGGCTCATCGCCAGCTTGCTTATGGGTGCGTTTAAAGCAGATGCAACCTGCTGATAGAGGCCTTGCCTGGAAGGAAGCTTGGAGATGAAATCGAGATCGGTCTTGTTCAAGACCCTTTCGGACATAAAACCGCCACAAAGCTTCAGGGCCTCGTGCTGTTTGGCAAAATTCACGAGGACCTTGGACGTCGCGACAGGATCGTCCTTGACAAAAACCATGGCCATCGGCCCGTCGACAAGCCGGACGGCGTCCGTCGGCTTTTTTGTCTCCTCAAAAGCCTTGCGCATAAAGGAATTTTTGACGACTAGGACGCTAGCCCCGACAGTTTTCAGATCCTTCCTGAGCTGCGTCATTTCGGCAGATGTCATCTTCTGATAATTTAAAAGGAAAATATCCTGGGCATGGTCCAGCCGCCGCTTGATCTCCAGACCGACAAGACTCCTGTATATTTCCCCAATCCTCTTTGTCATGACGTTCATGTGTTGACCTTTAACCCTGGGCCCATGCTCGCGGAAAGCGCGATTGATTTGACGAATTCGCCCTTGACCGAAGCGGGCCTTGCGTTTTTAACAGTTTCTATTAAGGTAAGGGCATTCTCATAAAGCTGTGCTTCGCTGAAAGACATCTTCCCCACAGCCACGTGAATGCCGCCCTGTTTATCCACCTTGAATTCGACCTTGCCGGCCTTAAGATCCCGGATTGCCTGCCCTACGTTTGGCGTTACGGTCCCGGTCTTTGGACTCGGCATTAACCCCCTGGGTCCCAACACCTTGCCGAGCTTGCTCAAATCCCTCATCATATCCGGCGTCGCCACGACACTGTCAAAATCCATCCACCCGCCGGCGACCTTATCAATCAGCTCCTGCGCGCCGATATAGTCTGCGCCAGCCTCTTGGGCCTGCTTTTCGGCCTCGCCCTTGCAGAAGGCTGCGACGCGGATCTTTTTGCCTGTCCCATGAGGCAACACGACGGTCCCGCGAATCATATGGTCCGATTTCTTCGTATCCACGCGCAAATGAAAAGAAACCTCAAGACTCTCATCAAATTTCGCCTTGGGAACGGACTTCAGGACGGCAATCGCTTCCTTAAGCGCATATACCTTAGTCTTGTCCACCAGCTTGACGCCGGATTCAAATCTTTTGCTATGCTTTGTTGCCATAGATCACTCCACAATGTCGATGCCCATGCTGCGGGCAGTGCCTGCGACTGTTTTCTTGGCCACCTCAAGATCCGTCGTATTCAAATCCGCCAGCTTCTGCTTGGCAATCTCTTCGACCTGTTTTGTGGTCACGGTACCGATCTTCTCTTTACCGGCTATCCCAGAGGCCTTGGCGAGATTGGCCGCGCGCTTAAGAAGAACCGAGCAAGGCGGTGTCTTGATGATGAAATCGAATTTCTTATCTTCGTAAACAGAAATAACGACGGGAAGGATGATGCCGTCCTTATCCTTGGTCTGCTCGTTAAAAGACTTGCAGAACTGCATGATGTTGACACCATGCTGGCCGAGGGCCGGACCGACG
>CAZAYJ010000243.1:0-2114 GCA_964489335.1 uncultured Planctomycetia bacterium | reverse complement strand
CGAACCACGCGATCATGGAGTCGGACCTGATCATTGCCGTCGGCGCGCGCTTTGACGACCGCGTGACAGGACGTATTGATGCCTTCGCGCCGCACGCCAAGATCATCCATATTGATATCGACCCGACGTCCATCAGCAAGAACATCCGCGTGGACGTGCCGATCGTCGGTGATGCCAAGGAGGTTCTGCGTGATTTGATTGGCTATATACGCAAAAAGCCCGATACGGCCGCGTGGCGGGCGCAGATAGACAAGTGGCGCAAGCAATTTCCGTTGGTGTATAAACAGGACGATGTCCTGCGGCCCCAGTTCGTCATTGAAAAGATCCAGGAGCTGACGAAGGGGGACGCCATTATTGCCACGGAAGTGGGCCAAAATCAGATGTGGGCATGTCTTTTTTATCAGCACACCCACCCCCGCACGTGGATTTCGTCCGGCGGCCTAGGCACGATGGGATTCGGCCTGCCTGCGGCCATCGGCGCGCAGCTGGGGCGGCCGGAAAAAGTCGTTTTCGACATCGCCGGAGATGGTTCGATCCAGATGAACATTCAGGAGTTGGCCACCGCCGTGCAGAATAAGCTGCCCGTCAAGCTCGCAATCTTGAACAACGGTTATCTCGGTATGGTGCGTCAATGGCAGGAGCTTTTTTATAACAAGCGGTATTCGCATACGCCGATGAAGAATCCCGACTTTGTGAAACTTGCTGAGGCCTACGGCGCCAAAGGCATGCGGATCACGAAAAAAGAAGATGTGGCCGCGGCGATCAAGGAAGCCCTGGCCACGCCCAATGTGGTGGTGATGGATTTTGTTATCGAGCCCGAAGAGAATGTCTTTCCTATGGTGCCGGCAGGCGAGGCCTTGAACCGCATGCTGGGAGGAATGGCGTAAAGGCAGTCGTAAGTTATAAGGCGAAAACTATGAAACACACAATCGCAGTGCTCGTGGAAAACAGGTTTGGCGTCCTGGCCCGTGTGGCGGGGTTGTTTTCCGCCCGCGGCTATAACATCGATTCGTTGACGGTCTCCGAAACCCAGGACGCGAGCGTTTCGCGCATGACGATCGTTGTCAATGCCGAGGACGAGAGGATCTTAGAACAGATTAAAAAGCAGCTCAACAAGCTCATCGACGTCATCACTGTGACGGACTTTACCAAGAAGGCCTATGTCGAGCGGGAGCTGGCGTTCATCAAGATTCTCGTCGATCCCAAGACGCTGCCGCAGCTTCGCCGCATCATCAAACGCGCCAAAGCGGAGGTCCTTGTTAAGAAAGACGATTACCTTGTCGTGGAGGTGGCGGCGGACGCCGATCACGTTAGGAATTTCATCAATGAACTGAAAAGTTTCAAGGTCCTGGAACTCGTCAGGTCCGGGCGGGTGGCCGTAGCGATATAAAATTATAATAATCAACATTAACCCCCGCATGGCTCATCCGATTGAGCCAGATGATCCATATAGCGGAGGGCCTAATGCGCCAGATGCGGAATTAAGGAAATTAACCTGACTCCTTGCCTAAGCGCTTGTTCATTTCACTCACAAACGCCAGAGGCGTTCGTGAAATGAGCTAACGCAGGCTTCGGAGTTAATTCCGCCAGAGGCGGAATTAAGGAGGAATGTTTTATGAAAATTTATTACGACAACGATGCGGACCTTTCGTATCTGAAAGGTAAAAAGATTGCGATCATCGGTTATGGAATCCAGGGCCGCGGCCAGGCGTTGTGCCTGCGCGACAGCGGTTTGGATGTCGTGGTCTCCGAAATGGCGGGAACGCCCAATTTTGAGCAGGCCACGAAGGATGGTTTTAGTCCCGTGAGCGCGGCAGAGGCCGCGGCCCAGGCGGACGTCATCCAGATCCTGACACAGGATCACGTGCAGGCCAAGGTGTATACCGAGGCCATCAAGCCGAACCTGAAAAAAGGCAAGGTCCTTGTTTTCTCGCATGGTTTTAACATCCGTTTCAAGCAGATAAAACCGCCAAAAAAAGTTGATGTATTTATGGTTGCTCCAAAAGGCCCAGGTGCGCTTGTCCGCAGAATGTATGAAGAAGGAAAAGGCGTTCCGTGCTTGGTTGCAGTTTACCAGGATGCAACCGGCCAGGCTAAACAGATTGCATTGGCTT
>CAZAYJ010000242.1:0-2114 GCA_964489335.1 uncultured Planctomycetia bacterium | reverse complement strand
CTGCTCATTCATATCTTGTCCCGTTTGTGACTTTATGATGCCGCCTGCTTCAATCGAAGACGCCCGCCGATTAACATCGGCGGTTTTCTCTGCCGGGGCAAATGAGCTCAAGCGGTTGTCCGCCGAGCCCCTCTCTTCCCTCAAAACAGAGAGAGGTTTTTTGGCAGGCGGAGCTGCGGTCTTGACGACAGACGGACTGACATTTTCTTTCATCGGCGGCGGCAAAGAATGTTCTTTTTTGGCGCTTCCGCCGGCCAGCTTGACGGCCAGTATCTCCAGCGGAATACGCGTAGTACCGAGCTTCCTGGACATCTCCTGCGCCGCAAAAATCTGGTTAATGGCCACCATGATATCCGCCAGTTCCATGCGCTGCGCCTGGGAAGAGATCTGCGCGATCAGCTCCGTGGGCAGATCCACAAGCTCCTCGCGGCCTTCTTTCATGATCCTGACGACCATCAGATTCCTGTAATGCTCCAGGAGGCCCTCAAGAAAATAATTCATGTCCTTGCCTTTGGCGCTGATCTCCGCGATCAGGCGCAGCGCCGTCGGCGCGTCGCCGGCCCGGCAGGCATCCACGAATCTCAAAAAGACGTCCTCTTCGATGATGCCCAAAATCGAAATGACGTCGCCGAGTTTAATCTCCTTCTGGGAAAAAGCGATCATCTGATCGAGGATGGACTCGGCATCACGCATACAGCCGTTGGCCGCCTTGGCGATGGCCAAAAAAACGTCTTCGCCGACGGGAAGCTTTTCATCGGCGGCGATCTCCTTGAGTTTTTCGATGACCTTGAGGTTCGGGATACGGACAAAATCGAACCGCTGACAGCGCGACAGAATCGTCGGCAGGACCTTCTGGGGCTGAGTCGTGGCAAAAATGAACGTGACGAAAGACGGCGGCTCTTCAAGCGTCTTCAGGAGCGCATTGAAGGCCTCCGGGGTCAGCATGTGAACTTCGTCGATGATATAGACCTTGAACTTACCGTTGAGGGGCGCAAACTTGACGTTCTCGCGCAGGGAACGGATTTCATCGATGCCGCGGTTGGAAGCGCCGTCAATCTCGATGACGTCCAGACTGCGGCCCTCGGCGATCTCCAGGCAGGCCGGACAGGCGCCGCATGGGTGCGGTGTCGGTCCCTGCTGGCAGTTCAAGGCCTTGGCCAGGATGCGCGCACACGAGGTCTTTCCGACGCCCTGCGGCCCGGAGAAGAGATACGCATGCGCCAGTTTGTTGGATTGGATGGCGCTCTTGAGGGTTTTGGTGATATGGTCCTGGCCGATGACTTCGTCAAAATTTTTCGGCCGCCACTTCCTGGCAAAAACGAGGTAAGACATCTTTTTATGTGTACTCTAAAAAGAGGATGGGTTCGCGTCACAGATATTTCTGTCTTTCATTATACAGGATTCAAGAGATTTTTCAAGGAAGGCTTCTCTCCTGACGGCACTTCCCAAGAAAAATCCGTGCGGACGGACCCGTTTTTGCGCACGGCGACGGCGGAATCATCATAACGCCCTCGTCTTGAAACAGTTACATTTATAAGGTAAGCTTTTAGTAGGAGGAAAACAAGGAGATTCGGAGCCATTCGCCAGAATGGGTCGTAAAAATAGTTTCAGATCGTTTTTCGCAATAACCTATTCGATGGTGAAGAATAGGTTATTTTATTAAGGAGGCAGTATGTTTTTCGGCGAGAAAACGATCCTCATTGTCGACGACGACCCGTCCATCGTCCAGCCGCTCAAGGCCATCCTGGAACGGCACGGATGCCAGACATGCATTGCCATGGACGGCAAAGAAGCCATCGAAAAACTCAACGAGAAAAAACCCGACCTCATCATCCTCGACTTGCTACTTCCCGAAATGCCCGGAGAAATGGTCTGCAAGACCGTCAAGAGAAATGAAAAATTCAAAGACATCCCCGTCATCATGGTCACGGCGAAATGCACGGAGGTCGACCGGATCATCGGACGGGTGGTCGGCGCCGACTACTACATCAGCAAACCGTTCGACGCGATGGCGCTTTTAAGACTCATACAGGACACCCTCGACACCCACGACCACAAAGTCATCCACCACTGATATCACGTAAGACGACAGACAGGGATACCGCCGCCCGGCG
>CAZAYJ010000241.1:0-2120 GCA_964489335.1 uncultured Planctomycetia bacterium | reverse complement strand
TGCCTATCTTTTTTGCCTGTTTTACTCACGGCAACCCGGCAAATTTTGAAGCTGGGTATCGTAACTGACTCCAGTATCTTGCATTAAAAATATGACACAGAAAAAATGCCAAAACAATGCTTTTGGGGTCTGTTCAAGAAAACGTTTTCTTGTAACAGGCGTCGGGGAATAGAGATAGGAATTTTATCCTTTTGGGGGAGCGGAAAGAATGGCGTGCAAGAAGGTTATTTAAAGACTTTTTTAAACACAGACGCTGTATTGAAGCGGGATTCTTTTTTCTGTAACAACCTGGAGATGTTAGCGTTATGGCGGATTATAGAGAAGATGCCGAGAACGGCGAGGAAGATTTCGATGCTGGCAGGAAGCTGAAGGATAAGCCCAAGCAAGGGAAGCGCTGCCGAACAGATAACGGATGCCAGGGACACGAAACCTGTTGCAAGGAAGAGAATGAGCCATAATCCTGTGATGAGGAGGACGAGAACAAAAAATTTTTCAATCAGGATGGAGAATGCGATAAGGACTCCCAGGCTTGTTGCGACCCCCTTACCCCCTTTAAAACCGAGGAAAATGGTCCAGTTGTGGCCGGAAACGGCACAGACGGCAGACAGGCAGAGATAAAAGGGTAATGAAATACCCGCCTGCGTCGTAAAAAAAGCGTAACGCGATAGAAGAACGGCTGTGGTTCCTTTGAGGATATCGATGATGAGAACCAGGGTCCCTGTGCCTTTGCCGAGGACGCGAAAGGCATTTGTGGCACCGAGGTTGCCCGAGCCGTGTCGGCGCAGGTCGATTCCTTTTAAGAGCCGGCCGAAGAGATAGGCGGTCGGGATAGCCCCTAGCAGGTAGCTAATCAGAAGTCCGGTTAACGGTTTTAGCATGCGGAGTTCCGTGTTCGGCGTTTAGGATATTGATGCCTCTGCGGGCATAATCGATTCCGGAGACGCACGTAAAGATAGCGGCTAGCCCCCAGACGATCCACGCCTTTGGATATTCGAGGATAATCGCGATGACCGTGAACATTTGAAAAAAAGTTGTGAGTTTACCCCACCATGTCGGAGTGATTTCTTTGTCTTTCTGGGTAGCGAGCAGGATGGCGCAGCCTACAAGAATGATGATATCACGGCTGATCACGACCAGCAGAAACCAAAGGGGTAGCTTGACCGCCAGATACGCCTTGCTTGTCCGGTAAAGGAAGATAAAGGCCGTCAATAGCAGGGCCTTATCTGCCAGCGGGTCCAAAATAGCACCGGCTCGTGTTTTTTGCCTGCGGCTGCGGGCGATATAGCCGTCGATGGCATCGGAGACGATGGCCAAGAGAAAGATGATCAGCGCCACGTATCTGAGATATGCCTTTGCCGGCGTGTAAAAAACAAGGCAGGCCACAAAGAACGGTACCGAGATAATGCGGAACAGCGTGATTTTGTTGGCGAAATTCATGTTCCGGTTTCCTCGCCTGTTTGTTATTTTAACATTCTGATTCGGTTTGGCGGCCAATAGATGAGGAGCGCTTTGCCGATCAGGTACTTGTCGTTGACATAGCCCCAATAACGCGAGTCTTTTGACGAAGCGCTGTTGTCTCCAAGGACGAAATAGTTGTCCTGCGGCACATGCAGGATTTCTCCTTCCCGGCCGTAAGGGCCGCGGTTATAGTAGTAGATCCGGTTGAAAGGGTCTGTCTTGAGGGCTTTGGTGTTCAGGTAGATCTGGCCGTTGCGAATTTCGACGGAATCGCCGGGTCTGCCCACACACCGCTTGATAAAATCCCTCATAGGTTCTTCGGGGTAATTAAAGACGATGATATCTCCGGTTTCCGGCGTGTGCAGCTTGGCGATCCTCTTGTAGGTGAAGGGGATTCTCAGGCCGTAGGCGTAACGCAGGACAAGGATCCTGTCGCCCGGAATCAGGGTCGGCTCCATTGATCCGGTGGGGATCTTGAACGGCTGGACGACGAACGTCCGGATGATCAAGGCCAGGATGACCGCAGTCAAGACGGTTTCAAAGAATTCTTTCATCCACGCTTTTTGTGCATCGTTTATTTTGAGCATAGAACCTCGCTTGTTTAAATTTTGAGCGCCGCCAGGAAGGCTTCTTGCGGGATTTCGACGTTGCCTACCTGTTTG
>CAZAYJ010000240.1:0-2124 GCA_964489335.1 uncultured Planctomycetia bacterium | reverse complement strand
GCTGTATTGTCCTCCAATCAAACATGCTACTCATGACGCCGGACAAAATAGTTTATTTGAAGAAACACGGCGTGCTTTTGGAGCCGGGCATTGACGGATCGGCCGAAACAACCAACAAACACAGGACAGGGACGTCTGTGCGCGGACATCGCACAATATGCAAAAACATCCGCATGGCTGTCAAGGCGGGCATAGAGGTGTTTCCCACAATGACCGTCCACCCGCGGGAGACCGCTGCTATGACGGCCAATTTCAAGTTTTTGTCGACTTTGAATGTCTCCCGGATCGACGTGCATCCCGCATTTTTAGCGCCATGGACACAGGACAGCGCCGAAGACTTCATAGAGCGCTACCGGCGCCTGGCGGCCCTTTCCCATTCGGCTGGCCTAAGGACAAAATTGTGCCCGTGTTACAGCCGGCCCATGGCCTTCGGTCACGATCTCGTCGTCTTGCCCGACGGCCAGATCCTGCCCAACTGGACTTTTTTAACATTCCCTCCGAGGATCCGAAACAGATTTTTCATCATGAAACTTAACGACGACAATGTGTCATTCCATGTGTCACGCTATCGCGACCTCCTGTCCCGTTACAGGAACCTGTTTAAGACAAAGGGAATCTCTTACAGGGAATTCAGCAATTTCAATGCTGCTTTAGCCATGAGATTATGGGATAAACGATACATAAAAGACGGCTTTCGCTGTTACCGCGACATCTGCCGTGCCGTCAAAGCTATAGATAGGTCGCTCCTATAGATTTCTATGGGCCGAAAACTCAAGATCCTCATATATTACACGCACAAGGAAAGCCTGGGCCACACCTCGAGGATAACGACTCTTGCGAATGCCTTTGCCCGTATGCCCGGCCGACGCTTCCAGGTCTATCTATTACAGGCGGGGATCCCGCAGCCGCACATCGCTTATGACCGCCGGATTGAAAAGATTGATGTTCCGTATCCCTTCTACAGCAAGGCACAATTCAAAAACCTGCCTGTCGACATCCGCAACATGGACATCCGCGCAGAATTCATCTTCGAAAAGGCAAAAGCCATCATGCCGGACATCCTGATGACGGAATATTTCCCCTTCGGCAGGAGCGAATGCTTCCTGGAGCTCTCCAAGACGTTCCTCTTGTTGAAAAACCAGAAAAAAAAGATTTTCGCTACGATCGGATATCCCTACATTACCCTTGACGTCATTAAAAACACTACGCGTTTTTTCCAGTACACACGCTTCTACGACAAGATTTTCATCCATACGCCGAAACGTTTCGAATATCCATTTTTCATTGACCTTGTGCCGGACGACGAGCGCAGACGCCTTTACGCATCCATCTTTGAAACCCTGGAAAATAAAATAATCCACACGGGCTATATCCTTCCGGAATACGAAGAGGGGCTAACGCACGCCCAGACGGAAAGACTGTCGGCCTCGTGGAAAAGGTCGACGGGCACGCGGCTTTTAGTCAGCAGAGGAGGGGGCACGACGTGCCCAAAGATCATCGCTGCATCCATTTTGGCGCAGAAATACCTCAAGGGAGCATATCCTATGCTTTTGTCTTGCGGCCCTGCAACCGGCAAAAAAGAGATGTCCTTCTTTAAGGGGCTTATCCGCAAACACAGGATAAAAAACACTATAATCGTCCCTTATCTGCCCCATTTCGGACAATACCTCAAGGCCTGTGATATCTCCATCAGTCTGGCGGGATACAATACGTCCGCCCAGCTGCTGCGCTTTGGAAAAAAATGCATCGTAATTCCCTACACCGTCCTAGCCAGATCCGGATGGATCAACGATCAGACCCCCCGTTCGCGCCTGCTTGAGAAATATCTGAATGCCCGCCTTTTCGACTATGATGAGCTTAGAAGCGAACCTCTTGCCCGAGCCATTGAACAATGGACACAAGCTACGGCACCAAGGCCGCTGCCTCCGAGCTCCTTCCAAGGGGCGGCCAACACCGTCAAAAACATCCTGAAACTCCTCTAAATTGCTCCGAAGGACAAAAACCGTAAGAGCCAGGATCAAACAGAGACACCTGTGGATTTACCTTGTAGACCCGACCTGTGTGTCAGTCACTGTTTGGGTTCAGTTTTTATCCAGATTGATTGACTTGAGAAAACCGTGGTAG
>CAZAYJ010000239.1:0-2130 GCA_964489335.1 uncultured Planctomycetia bacterium | reverse complement strand
TATAACGGCAGCCGCTTTGCCTTCGGTATGCCGCGTTTCCTGTTCCAGACAATGGGTTTCGGGGACACGGCAGGCGCGGCCCTGTCACAGTTTTTCATCGCTCCCAGGACTCTCTATTGGCGCCTGGCATCGTTGTTCACGAGGAACATCGTTGTGAAAGACAACGTCCCCGAGGAGTTCCTTAAAAAATTCGTCATCATCGTGAAAAAAGACATGCCCGTGCCGGAGTTCCGCCGGGAGTTTTTTGACAAGTTCCTTTCTTTTAAAAAGCCGTATACTCTGGAGACGCGCGGCAACCGTTTCATTTTTTACCGCCGCGGCGCCGTCATCCCTTTGCGTCGCATGGAGATGTTCTATCGCGATCTCCATGCGATCGCAGACGTCCTTCGTCAAAGCATCGCTTGAGCAGGCGGCCATGAAGACAAACCAGCAGGTCTTTTTTGCGCAGGCCATAGGCAAGCCGTTTATGGGCTGGCGCGCGTTCGCGGCGCTCCTGCGCGCGGATGCGACGGCCCGCAGTCTTGCTCTTTCAAACCTCGTGACGCTGGTCTTGGCCATCGCCGAGGACTGGCCGCTCAAGACGATTCTCTTCATCTACTGCGGCCAGAATATTATCATCGGCTTTTTCAATGTCATCCGCATCCTGGGGGTCCGCAGGATGGATACACCGCGTCAGCCCGATGTCGAAGTCCCGCGCATCGTCACGTATTTTCTGGCGGGATTTTTTGCCCTCCACTACGGTTTGTTCAATTTCGGCTACTTCCAGTTTATCGGCAGGCCTGCCGGGACGGAGTGGGGCTGGATATGGTTGAGTCTGGGCATATTTTTCGCACATCACCTTTTTTCCTTTCAACAGCACTTCCGCAAAAAGATCGGGGGCGAGGACTTCAGCCGCCTGATGTTTTTCCCTTATCTGCGGATTTTCCCGATGCATCTGACCATCATCTTCGGCGGGTTTTTTATGCTTTTGTTGCGCAATGGACTCGCCGAAAAAGCCGTTCTTGCTTTTTTTCTGTTGCTAAAGACTAACGCCGACCTCAACATGCACAGGATCGAACACGCCGCAGAAGACCGGCCGGCGGACAACGCCGCGGATCCTTTGCCGGAGAAATGATTGTTTATGCATAAAATCTTTGGGTATCGTGCGTGCGGCTTGAAGAGAACGGGGATGGCGCTGGCGGTCTGCGTATGCTTTTGTTTTCCTGCTGCCGTCTGCGGCGCATCGGACGTCGAGGTGACGGGCATCGTCCTTGAGAAAAACGGCGAGTCCGTGGCCATCGTCAATGGCGCAGTGGTCAAGGTCGGCGACAAGCTCGGCGATATCGAGATCGTGGCCATCGGCGCCGATGCGGTGACCGTCAGGGAAGGCGGGCAAAACCGGGTCAAAAAGCTCGAAGACGCTGCGGCCCCTGCCGAGGATGTGGCGGTCCATGCGCCGGCGGACGTGGTGGCCGGTGTTTATGGCGAAAGGGACGCCATCGGGCCCAAGGCCGTGGCGTCTTTGACAATGTCGTTGTTTTACGACAACGGCGCCGTTGCCGGCTATATTGTTTTTCGCGACGCCAAGGGTGAGATGCGGGCCGTCGATTTTGCCGAACCCGCTTATGCGGATATCCATAAGCTGTTGTCTGTTGACAGGGGGCAGGCGCGTTATTCCGGCCAAAGAGACAAACGCGTCGATATCGGCAGGATCGTTCCTTCAGATTTTAAATATTTCAGGACGAAAGACGGCCAGGTCCTTTTGGCGTATGTCCTTAAGCCGTTTTATTATCAGCTTGGCGCGAGCAAACGGGCCCTCGTCGTTTTTAACTGGGGCCGGATGCAGGTCCAGTGTGAGATGGGCGATGTGACGCAATGAACTCAGTTGGGGATTTTGTCTTTTAATCGGATAGAGGGTGGTTTGATGAGGATTGTTTGGCTGGTTGCGGCGATAAGTATGTTGTTGTTTCTGCCGTTCGGCGTCGAGGCGGGCAAGGTGAGCGGCGAGGTGGAATTCGGCACCGGCACAGTCGGCTACGATGAGGCCGATGTGCCGGTGCCTATGCTTCTGTCGCCCGTAGGCAATACTGTGGATATGACAGGGGAAGAGACTATGGAGTTCAAATGGAGTACGTTCCAGGGCAGGAAGTA
>CAZAYJ010000238.1:0-2134 GCA_964489335.1 uncultured Planctomycetia bacterium | reverse complement strand
GATATGGCTCAAAATCAATGCGCCGCCGTCAAAGATATCGCGGTATTCTTCTTTATGACGAAAAAAACGGATAATAGGGGAATTGGGATCCAGACGGATAAAACCCGCAGGCAGCTTTGCGCCGACCTGACCACGGGTAACGGTTACGATATAGCTATTGCGGGTCTTTTCGTAAAGGAGGGTGCCGGCGTGTTCAATCTTGACTTTGCGCACGATCGTACGCAGGATCATGCGGATGAGGGTGTGCGGCTTATGAACAAGGATCATATTCCTTGCCGCTTCTTCCAACTCTTTTTTGTAGTTGACCCTCATAGTTATCCGGGCTGTTAAACGTAAGTGGGTCCTTAAAACCTCTTTCTATAATATAACCTAAAGATGTGCTGTGTGTCCAGTACCGCAAGCGATCCTCCGAAAGGATCATAAGTCGCTGAACCCAACGGCGTTATGCCGCCGACGCCGTAATCAAAGATCAATTCTGCGTCTTTATCCATCTTATAGCGTGACTCAATGAAAAAATTGTTGTGCCAGTCGTAGATCCTTGCCCCTGTCGCGTTCAGCATCAGCATATCGATCCAGCGGGAATAGACATACTTGAACAAAAACGACAGTTTGGCCGTAGGGACATATGCGATCTCCAGGCCGTAATGGTTCATGTTGTCATCGATCTGACCGGCCTCCTTGAATTGGTTCATGGCAAAATCGAGATAGAACTCCAGCTGCGGGGTGACCTGGAAGCTGAAACCGAATTTATAAATATCGAAGTAGTCATACGGCGGCAGAGGAAAATACTGCTGGCTATAGAGAAACGGGATGGCTTCGCGGTAGACCTTGCCGTTCTCGACATAAGTCGTATAACTGGAATCATTGAACAGGCCCCGGGGATAGTTGTCCGTGGCCACCGTCGAATCATTGGTATGCTCATAGACGGCGTTGACGGCAAACACATCGTTCAGTTGGTATTCAGCGCCAATGGAAACCGTTCCTAGCGAAGGATCCAGGCCCCCTTCGATGGCGTCGTTCACCAGATAGGTATCCAGGTCTTCGTTGTAAATAAAGGGATCGACATCTTTTGTTGTCTTGTGCAGGTTATGACGGATCCCAAGGAATTTTGTCATTAGCTTGTTCGTGACGGGATATTCCATCTGGAGACGCGCGACGTTCTCGATAAACCTGCCCGTTTGTGCGTTGTGAACATTACGCACATCAAAGAGTCCCTTAAGATAACGGTTGAAGAATTCTGTCTCGCCTTCCAGCCGCCAACTGAAGACGGCACGGCCGCTATCGATGCCGTCGCCGATGGCAAAGGCTTCGATATCTTCAAATTTCATCGGTTTAGTCAAGCCGGTATAGATGTATAACGGATGTTTGCGGAAAGAAATATGACGTGACCAGTATTCGTCATCCCGGGTCTGGCTGTAATTGGAAAGGGTCGCATCAAACCCTTCAGTCATACGGACGGCACGAAACCGGCTTTTCAAAAACCACGTCTCATCCGCATTGCGCCTGATGGCGCCGTAATCCTTTTCATAGAGGTCCTCCGAAGGCCACCTGTTGATCATGGAGATAAAATACGCCTGACCTGTCTTATGGGATTCATACACGTCGTTGGAAAGGTCATACGAAGATTCGGAGGTTGCTGCCTGAACAAGGAACTTGGTGCCGATGATCGGTTCGATTTTTGCATCAAGTGAAAAGACATTGTTGAGGCCATCCAAATTGCTCTCATTAAAACCGTAATGCCCGGCATGCGTAAAGCCCAGGCCAACGTTATACAAAAGATCGTATGTCATCCTTGTCGCCGTCGCATAAGTCTCGAACCGATCGTAGTCCGCCCAGAGATTCTTGGGGCTGGCGACCGTAGACCTCAACTTGAAATCAATGCCGTCATACGCCACTGTGCCGCCCCTCAAGGCCGTCAGGCGCACGCCGTCGCTGTCACGGGTATAGAACGCCAGAGAATCATCCCAGGTACCTTTTGTAAAATCGTCCGGCGTGGCGCCGGTATTCAGTTGTCCGTGTTTCCAATCCGCCAGCCACGGACTCTCCTCCCACCAAGTGTGATGATTGGAAACATTCAGTGGGTCGTCGCTTGTCAACGCCTGGTCCTGAAAGCCCATCGGAAAAAACCGCAAAC
>CAZAYJ010000237.1:0-2150 GCA_964489335.1 uncultured Planctomycetia bacterium | reverse complement strand
CCCCGGAATGTCTCTTCCGATCTGGCCAGTTCTCGCTGTGTTTCCCGCAGACTGACCAAGGCCTTATCCAAATTATTTTTCTGAATCTGCAGTTCAAGCCCTTTGAGGGCGAAAATAATCAAAAAGGCATAACCAACGACCAAAAGGATAAGGAAAGAAAAACAGATAGCGAGGAAGAAAAGCCGGACGCGATAAACCTCCTCTTGCAACTTGGCCGCATCGATATCGATCCCCAAAACCGTCAAGACCTGATCATCCTTATCCAGCACAGGGAAGAAAACCGTATAGGCCGGCCGGCCGTCATTGCCCTCATAGGGACCCGTTATGGTCGGTTTCTTGGAATAAAAGGCGTCGCCAATCGCCTTTTGAGGGATCCGCGCACCGAAGGAAGGAACGACTTCGTGAGGAAAGACCTGAGGCGAACTGCCTACGGCGAAAGAGAAACGGTCTTTGCCCGGAAGGATCAAATAGAGCGCCTTTGTGTAGAACGACATCTCAGGCAGCCCCGACATCCGGTTATGCATCTCAAGGTACTTCTTATAGATCGATGCGTCCCGCCCCGCAATAAACTGACGGACATCCAGCATGCCGATAATATCCGCCAGGTTCCTCGCGTCTGTCAGGACGAGCTGTTTTAAATGCTTCCGTTCAAATCTATCGACGGACCCCATCAGGAGATAGCCGCCCGAAAAGAACAAAACGTAGAAAAAAAGGAAAGTATACATCAGGACCTGGCGACGCCTGCCCCTCACATCTTTGGCATGGACTTCAAGGACATAACGCGTTGCCTGATGAATCAAAAGGAAGGCGACGATCATCGTCCCCAGGGCTCGATGAAATGCGGCTGGCAGAAGAAAAACATGGCCAAGAACCAAGCGAAACGGCTGGCCGGACAAAAAAACAGACGCGCCGCCAATATTAATCGTTTTTGAGGGCCAGGCGTAAAAGAAAAAGAATAAGCCGATAAAGCGGTAAATCCAGCGGGAACTGGCCTTTTCCTGTTTGGCCGCATAGAGGAAAAACACAACGCCCGCCGCGCACGTCGCCGGCAACCTTAGCGCCCAAGAGACAAAACGGTTGAAGAGGACAATATCTTGGACAAAAAACAAACCAACAATAAAGATGGCGTACGGAAGGATGTAGAGCCAAACAAAAACATGCCTTCGAGTCAGTAAAACATAGGAACTTCTTGAAAATTCAAGGAGGAATATAAAAGCAACGGCAAGCAGGACCAGGCGTGCGGCGCCAAACAAAGAGGCCGCCCCAAAAGACATAATCAACAGATCAAGCCATTTTGTCAGAGCGCTTGCAACGGCAAAAAAAACAAAAAACAGCCAGTTCAGAGTCAGGAGGTGGCGCGACCTCTCCCGAACATAAAAAATGAAACCTGCGGCGGCCAACAGGAAAAAAGCAGCGCCATAAAAAAAATAAAAATAATCGATGTTTTGTGAAAAGAAGATCTGCATAACAATTTGGCTGCTTTGTCTCTCCACACGGGGCGACAAAATGAAGCAAAAACGGCCCCTTTAAATACGTAACCCCATGATAACACAAAGACTTAAGTGAGTCAATGAAAGTGATTAAGACAGGATGTCTCGAAAGACTAAAGGAAGGTTTGGAACGGAAAAAGAGAACCGTTCGTTCCCCGCGGTTCACTCCGCCGCCACAGGACTGAACACGGTCGGCCTTATTCGGCCGACCAGTGTCCCGCACAACCAGCTTGTCCCACGCCGAAATGCAACGATCAAACGGGGCCCCATCACGCGTCAGTTCAATGGAGCGGGTGATCGGAATCGAACCGACGTAACCAGCTTGGAAGGCTAGTGTTCTACCATTGAACTACACCCGCGAAATCTGAACGTGACGGCAGAAGGCTGGCGTTCTACCGCTGAATGACTCCTGCAAAGAAATCAAAACGGAATACACTTCCTTGCGGCACGGGATGTCGCGTCGCATGGCGACAGAGCCGTACAGCGAAATCCGCATCACCATTTTTTTGCTCTGCCGCTTTACATTAAGGTGGTGGCGCCGAAATAAGCTACTTCGCTTATAGCTCAGTTACGCTTTTTTCGGCATCCACCATTTTTTTGCTCTGCCGCAAAAAAATGGTGGACGGGAGAGGATTCGAACCTCTGAAGCATGTGTGCAGC
>CAZAYJ010000236.1:0-2155 GCA_964489335.1 uncultured Planctomycetia bacterium | reverse complement strand
TCTCCATAGTTTGCGGATCAACGATGACATCGCCGTATTTATCCGTCTTGAGTTGCGGCGTCGCGCTGGTCAGAATCTTATTGGCGCCCAATCCGACCGCGATGACGGCCAAATCACAGTCCACCACGAAAGAGCTGTCGGGAATGACCACAGGCCTGCGCCTTCCGGAGCTGTCCGGCTCTCCAAGCTCGCAGCGGCTGGAACGCATCTTGCCAATAAATCCTTTTTCATCGCCCAGGAATTCCTCCGGCTTAACCAGAAAATCGAACTTGACGCCTTCTTCTTTGGCATGCTCGATCTCGAGACGGCGCGCCGGCATCTCAACTTCCGTGCGCCGGTAACAGATGGTCGTGTCGGGCGGGACTCCGGCGAGATTCTGCAGCCGGATTGCAACACGCGCCGCGTCCATCGCCGTGTTGCCGCCGCCGATCACGACAATATGTCTGCCGATATTGATCGGGGTGTGGCTGGCGGGGAACAGATGCGCATTCATCAGATTGACCCTGGTCAAAAATTCATTGGCCGAATAGACATTGCAAAGGTTTTCCCCCGGAATGCCCAAAAACGACGGAATCCCCGCCCCCAGGCCGAGGAAGACGGCAGAAAAACCCTCGCCGAAAAGCTCATCAATCGTCTTGACTTTGCCGATGACAGCGTTCAGACGGATCTCCACGCCAAGTTCTTTTAAAGAATCTATCTCTGTGTCGAGGATCTTTCTGGGAAGACGAAAAGGAGGAATACCGTAACGCAGGACACCGCCTGTTTTGTGCAACCCTTCAAAAATAACGACCTTGATACCTTGCCGCGCCAACTCACCCGCGCAGCAGAGCCCGGCCGGACCTGATCCGACCACAGCCACTTTCACCTCTCTATATTTGGAGCCGCCGGATGCCTTAACGTGAAGGCCTTTTTTGGCGCCATGATCGCCGATAAATCTCTCCAGAAAATGAATATTGATGGCCTGCCGGGAGGCAAAAGGATCGCCTTTTTTGGTAAAAACACATGCCTTGCGGCACTGATATTCGGCAGGGCACACCCTGCCGCATATGGACGGGAAATTGCTCTTTTGACGGATCGTCGCATAGGCCCCGTCATAATCTTTTTTCGTCAGCTGGCCGATAAAGGCCTTGATATCTATCCCGACGGGACAGCCGGCAACGCATTTGGGATCCTTGCACTGGAGACAGCGCGATGCCTCCTCCAAGGCTTCCTCTTCGGAAAACCCCAGGACGACCTCTTCAAAATCCTTTGCCCTGGAAACGCTGTCCCTCTCTTTGATCTTTACTGGTTCTTTTTTCATGGTCGGTTTTGCGCTTGGCCCGTCAGGCGGCAGATATGTTTTTCTTTTTCAGTATAGATGCTGTTACGGTTCAACAATTCCTGCCAATCCACCTGGCCGGCGTCAAACTCGGGGCCGTCAACACAACTGAACTTAACCTTGCCCGCAACCGTCACGCGGCAGCAACCACACATGCCCGTGCCGTCAACCATAATGGCGTTGAGGGAAACAAGGGTCGGGATACTGAAGGGCTTTGTCACGGCGGAGACGGCCCGCATCATCGGGATGGGTCCGACAGCATATACAAGATCGTATGTGGATTTTTCGAGAAGTTCCTTGAGGGCCTGAGTCACGAATCCCTTGCGACCGTAAGAACCGTCGTCGGACATAATGATACATTCACTCGACGCCTCTTTCAGTTCGCGCTCAAGAATCAAGAGCTCTTTGGTGCGGGAACCGATGATCGAGATCACATGGTTGCCGGCATTCTTTAAAGCCCGGGCCACGGGGTAGATTTCGGCGATACCGACACCGCCGCCGACAAGAATGACCTTTCCGTATTTCTTGATATCCGTGGGATGGCCCAGAGGGCCTACGATGGAGTGGAGGGAATCACCGGCTTTCGTGCCGGCTAAAAGCTTGGTCGTCAGACCAGCCTCCTGCGCAATCAGCACAATCGTGCCCTTGCCGGGATCGGCCTGGACGATCGTGAGAGGGATCCTTTCTCCCTCTTCTCTGACCATGAGGACAACAAACTGTCCCGCCCTGGCTTTGGCGGCGATATCGGGCGCCTGGACGGTCAACCTGACAATCCGAACCCCTTGATAATCCGCCAAGACATCTTTGTCTAAAATCTTCATTGATTTTATCTGTCTC
>CAZAYJ010000235.1:0-2160 GCA_964489335.1 uncultured Planctomycetia bacterium | reverse complement strand
GCCGTCTTAAACGCTGTCTGGCCCCCTATAGCGATAAGACCGAAGACAGTCAGGAGCAAACCTTCCCAGAAGAAAAGAAGGATGATCAGATTGTCCGAAAGGACTGCACCGTTCACTAGACTCAGCGAAAAAAGGAAAAAAGTGAAAAATAAGCGGCTCTTTTCCTTCGCAAACATGAAAACACATGAATAAACGGCAATGAGAAAAGCAAACCCGCCGGCAGCCGACAGGATAAATGCACTGAAACGGTAAAACCTGAGAGAAAAATCAATGGAGTAGGCGCCCCAGGGACAAAAATATGTCCATTCCCCGGGGAAGAGCCGCAGGCAAAGGACAAGATCAGCGGCCGTCGCCGCAATGACCAGTGCTTCTTTAAGGAACCGCACCCTTTGAGGCACCAGCATCACAAGGCAGCCGGCCAAAAATGGACCAAGTATCAACAAAGGCAAGGACAGATTCATCATGAAACCACCCGGATCATCTGCGCCGTCGCCTGCTGGACCATATCAAGCGGATAGCGCACCCATATGCCGGCGGCCAGCGACAGGAAAGCCAGGACAAGAACACAGGCCACCATTACAGGCGCCCCCTCTTTTGCCGCAATCTTTGTCTCGCCGAAGAAAACGATGGTAAAAACCCGCAAAAGATAGAGGATCGTCATCAAGGCGGCAAACAGAAATACAAAGCCGAGCCCCATCTGGCCGCTCTGGACACACCCCAGGAAAATCAGGAATTTACTGAAGAAACCGCCGAAAGGCGGCAGGCCCATGACAGAGGCGGCGCAAAACAAAAATGCTGTACCGGTCAACGGCATCGTCGCAAACAACCCGCCGAGCCGGGTAATATCCTTGGTCTTCGCACCTTGCTCCACGATGCCTGCGCACAAAAAAAGCCCGGCTTTGGCCATACCGTGCATAAGGATGTAGAGCAGGCCTCCGGCGACGGCAATCTCGACGCCGAGACTCAGCCCGAAAAAGATAAATCCGATCTGGCTGACCGTCGAATAGGCGATAATTCTCTTTAAATCGGTTTCTCTCAAAGCGGCGCCCGCCGAAACGATGCTACTGACAGCAGCCACCCACGGCAGAATCACATGCCACACCGCCCCTATGGGGAACGTAGCGATGAATAATCTGGCAAAGACATAGACACCGATCTTGACAAGGACGGCCGCATGCAGCAGGGCCGTCACCGGCGACGGCGCCACACCGGCATCCGCCAGCCACGTATGAAACGGCAATGTCGCCGATTTTGAAAATATCCCGACAAGGATCAAAATCAGGGCTAAAGAAGGAAAGGCCTGCATTTTGAAGTGTTCTTTGATTACCCCAAGATCAAAAGAACCGGTCTGCTGATACAAAATCAGAAAGCCGATGAGCATGACCAGAGCACCCCCAAACGTCACAAGGAAAGCCTTGTCGGCGCGCTGCACATCTGTCTTGCCCCTGAAAAAACCAATCAGGCGCCAACTGACGATAGCGGTCATCTCCCAGAATATATAGAGAAAAATAAGGTTCGATGAAAAAACAATACCCATCATCGAACCGAGAAAGAGCACGACCAGCATGTCGTATTCATTGCGGTTGGCATAATGGGCGATGTAATCAAAGGAATAGAGAACGATGATAAGGCCGACCAATAGAGACGCCAGGGCCATGAAAACAGCAAGGCCGTCAGCCGCAAAAGCGAGGTGCAAACCAAAAGGCATGGCCATGGAAAAACGGACGACCTGCCCTGAAAAAACAACGGGAGACAACCTGACAGCCGCAAGGAAGGAAAATGCAACAAAAACGAAGGCCAAAAAATGACGCAGGCGTTCATGGATCCGGCCGGCTAAAGGCAGAAAAAATGAACCCAGAACGGGCACGCCAACGATCGAAACTAATAAGGCATCAAATGACATATATCTCAAATCCATACGGCAACCACGCGCATGCGCGCGTATTCGCCCAATAAACTGAAAGCACAAAGGCGATTAAATAAAAAAGCCCTACCTATTCCAGGTGGGGCTGCTTCGCCGAACCTTGTTGATATGGGTTTAAAACTACTGCGCATTCCTCAAACTATCAATGTGATATTTTTACCACATCGGCCGCGCAAAATCAAGCAATTTTTGCGTTGGCAGACAATATCTTTCCGAAAAATCCAAAGGACTTCCGT
>CAZAYJ010000234.1:0-2168 GCA_964489335.1 uncultured Planctomycetia bacterium | reverse complement strand
ACCAAACGGACCCGGAAGAGATTGCTCGTCTCAACAAAATCCCGGACTCGATGATGATTGCTACCGGCCAGACACTCTTGATTCCTGGAGGGCAACGTCACAAAACCGCTCCTGTATCCAACTTTTCGACCGGCGGCGGTTCGGAGGATTTCATCTGGCCCGTCAAAGGACGTATTACGGCCTACTTCCGTCAAAAAACCGCAGGCATCAACAATAAAGGCATTGATATCTCAACGCGCGATGTGCAGAACATCATGGCCTCCAGGGACGGACGCGTTGTTTTTATCGGAAGACTGACCGGATACGGCCAGACCATCATCCTTGACCACAAGGACGGGCTCTGCACTGTTTATTGCGGCTATGCCGCATCCAGCGTCAAGCTGGGAGACGAAGTCAAGCAGGGGACAACCCTGGCCAAAATGGAGAACGCCTCCGGCAACGAAACGGAGGCACTCCACTTTGAGATCCGAAGAAAGCACAAGCCTCAAAACCCTCTGTTTTATCTGAACTGACATGGATAACGTCATCGCGTCTTTGCGCAAAGAAATCTTAGACCTTCTCCATAAACGCCTTTCGGATTTCCGGGACGGATATCGGCAGAACGTCGCCATCCTGGGCGAAGAATTGATCGGCAAGACCACCGTCCTCAAAAAATTCCTGGACGGTTTCAAAGAAGAGGGGCTTACCCCGATTTATGTGGAAATTTTCCCCCACGAATATCCTCTGTTCCTCAAAAGATGCCTCAACAGCCTTTTGTTCAACTATCTTAAGGGCGCGCAGCTTCTCTCCTCGAGAGAAACCCTGGACATTCTAGTCAAACGCACCAAAGATCTTCTGCCTCAAACGGCCGCGGCGGCGGAATCCCTGCTAAGGAAAATAGATAAAGACCGCCCGGAGCGCCTCTTTTCGGAACTTTTCAATCTCTTCGAACTTTTCACCTCCGAAAGCCAGCGACGGATCGTCATCGTGTTTGACGAATTCCATCACCTGAAAAAACTCGGATATGACGACATCTGCAGCGACCTGGGCAAAAAGATCATGCTGCAAAAAAACACCCTTTTTATTTTTGCCAGTTCTCATAAGGCCCTCGCCAAAGATATCCTACTCGGCGATCTTTCGCTTTTATTCGGCAACTTTGAGACGCTGGAACTGGAAAATTTCACAGGACCCGGCAGTGAACAGATCATTGAAAAGATCTTCGGAGATGTCGCAATCTCGAAAGACCTGATGGGCTTTTTGATCCATTTCACGGGAGGCCATCCGTTCTACCTCAAGATTCTCTCCGAGGAAGCCGCCGTCGCCTGCCGCGCCGCCCAGCAGAAAACCCTGAATGCCGACATCCTCATCCGGACGCTTGAAAAGCTCCTCTTCCATGACTGGGGCGTCTTCAATCTGCGCTTCACAATGCGCCTGGCCCTATTGACTCTCGGACGCAGCAAAAACGACTTCATCTATCTTCTAGATGCCATCGCCCTTGGAAAAAATCGCCTCAAAGACCTGGCGCCTCACTTGCGGCAGCAGCGTTCGCAGGTCATCCAGAAATGCAATAAGCTTATCGACCTCGGTATCTTGGCCAAGAACGGGTCGTTCTATGTCATCACGGACAAACTTTTGGCCTTCTGGCTTAAGTTCGCTCACGCCGAAAAACTCAACAGTCTGAGTCACGATCTGACCGAACAAGTGGCCCATTTTTACCGCCAGATCCAAAACGAAATCGACACTTTCCTGAGCATTTCCAAAAAGCCGCTCGCTGACAGAATCTGCGAGGTCTTTAACCAGTTTGAGGTCGATGATGAAATCCTCATCGACCGCAAAAAATTCCAGCTCGACGCCTTCAAGGAGTTGAAGCTTGTCACATTCGAAAATTCCAATCTGCGCGTCGGCATCTTCGGCAAAACCCAGGACAACCTCTGGATCGCCGCCGTCAAAGAGGACGGCATCAACGAACACGACGTCACGGAATTTATTGCGATGGCCAGATCCTTCAAGCAAAAAAAAGTCAACAAGATCATCATCGGCCTAGGCGAAATCGATCGCAACGCCAAACTCCTGGCCAAAGAATCCCGCATCGCCACCTGGGGTATCGAAAACATCAATAACCTTCTGGAACTCTACGGCAAACCACGGATCATAAAATAATGCGCATCTGCGTTATCTCCGACACCCAT
>CAZAYJ010000233.1:1104-2182 GCA_964489335.1 uncultured Planctomycetia bacterium | reverse complement strand
GGCTCTTCTGTTATTGTTGCGTTTGCCGTTGACACTCTTAGGGGGCGCGGCAAAACAGTTTCACACCCCTGGGCTAAAGAACAAAAATATTCTCGGCTCAAGAAGTGCGCCAGCGACATCAGGCGGCTGTTCAACAAGGGCCCTTGCGCATCAAGGCAATCTGACAGCGGTTTAAGCTTTTTTTCATAGCGCGACGTGTGCTTGAAAGCCGTCACATAACCTATAAGTTGCCGGCGGCCAAAAGGGACCCGGACGCGGCATCCGACTGCCAGTCCATCCCGGCAATGAGCCGGGACGCGATAATCGAACGTTTCATCCAGAGCTAAGGAGACCGGGACAGCGACTTCGGCGATTCTTTTCATGTGTTGTTTGCCCTGTTTCTCAGGATCAGTTTTTTTAAAGTTAGGCTTTGATTAGAGGAGCAGATAGAAATCCGGTCAACGGAACAAGTTTACAATGTCTGCGCTGGAGTGTGGACGGGACAGGGCGCGGCAATTAGCGCGGAAGGCATTGAGTTTTTGTTCGTCCTTCTTAAAGCCGAGCATTTCTTTTTCTATAGCCTCCAGACCAGAAACAATTCTGCCTGTGCCCAGGGCCTGCATCATGTTGGCATTGATGGTCTCCTGTCCGGGTAAAAGACAGAATAAGATCATAGGGAGCTCCATGTTCAAGGCCTCCGTGACGCTCAACCCCCCTGCTTTTGTGACCATGACATCGGAAACACGCATAAGTTCTTGCATGTTATCTACGAAGCCGAAGGCTTTGATGTGAGGATGCCGCATTTCAACAAGGGTCCGATAAAGTTTTTTGTTATGGCCGCATACCACCAGAAGTTGTGCGTCGTCCTTGAGTCTGTCGGCTATCTCTGCGATAGGGCCTATGCCAATGCCACCGGTGGCGATAAGAACAGTGAATATCCCTTCCTTGACCCCAAGTTTTTGACGGACGACCGTGGCCTCGTCTACATGGAGAAATTTTTCATCTAGAGGGATACCTGTCACGATGACTTGGGATGCGCTGACGCCTTTGTGTATCAAGACGTCTTTAGTCGAAGGAGCAGCGGCGCAATAAAGATCGG
>CAZAYJ010000233.1:0-1094 GCA_964489335.1 uncultured Planctomycetia bacterium | reverse complement strand
TGACCCAGAAATTATGAACGCCGTAATCCGTGACAACGGTGATGAGCCGGGCTTTTAGTCCTTTTTTTGTTTTGGCATAGGCGGCGATCTCGGAAGCCAAAAATTGCGTTGAAATGATAATGTCCGGGTTTTCCTCAAGCAAAAAACGCACAAAGGACCTGCAGACCATCACGTCCATGAGACGTCGCAGCCCCACATTGATCCAGGACAGCCGGGGGGTATCACTTAAACGATACATAATGGCCCAGAGCCAAGGCAGGTGGCTAATGACAAAGGTGTATCCGTCCGAATAAAGTTTTCTGACAAGAAACGGCATGTATTTGACGATGTCTGCGGTACGGACGTTGCGATATACGGATTTTGCCTTGTGGAAAATGGCCTCTGCCGCTTTTTTGTGGCCGGAGCCCGCCGTGGCATAAAGGATTAGGATTTTTTTGGAATCGTCGACTGTCATGTTGCCAGAAACTCCCGGATCATTTTAAGCCGCTCCTGCGTTCCCATATCGTAAAAAGGACCTTGCACGACATACGTCGCCAGTTCATGAGTCCTGATAAGGATGTCATAGATGTCTTCTTCAAGAGAACAAGGGCGTCCTGCGGGAATCGCCCACAACAGGTCTTGCTTAAAGACGCAGACGCCGCCGGATGCATAACCGGCCCCGGAAGATGGCAGTTTTTTGTGATACGTTTCCACAAGCCCATCTTTATTTATGGTGATATTGAAAGCGGCTTGGCAGGAGGGGTTTTTTGAGACTGCGATAACGCCCATCTTGTTTTGCCGATAGAAAAAGTCGACTAATTCATGGAGATCAAATGGAAAAAGTGTATCGCCATTCATCAAAATAAAATTGCCGGATATTTTATTCTCAGCCAGCTTGAGGGCACCGCCTGTCCCTAGCGGCGTCTCTTCGTGCGAATAGGTAATGTGCAGGTTAAGTCTGGCACCGTCCTTAAAATATTCCTCAATCTGATTGCCCAAGTATCCAGTAAGAATCAGGATATCGCGATATCCCTGTGACTCAAGCATCTGGAGCTCATAATGCAGAAAAGGTTTTCCGTGGATGGGCACCATGGGTTTCGGAATGGTATCCGTCA
>CAZAYJ010000232.1:266-2185 GCA_964489335.1 uncultured Planctomycetia bacterium | reverse complement strand
GAAGAGGTGCTCCGGCCCGCGTTGGCGCAGGGCATGGTTGTTCTCTGCGACAGGTTCCAGGATTCGACCCTTGCCTATCAGGGATACGGTTGCGGCCGGGATATTGCGGTTTTGGAGAAAACGGGGCGCTGGGCGACGGGAGGGCTGACCCCCGACCTGACGCTGCTGCTTGATTCCTGGGAGAGCAGGGATAGGTTGAGAAGAACATCTTCACCCGACAGGATCGAATCGCGGCCCGATGCTTTCCACAACCGCGTCAAAAAAGGCTATCGGACCTTAGCCGGGAAATATCCCGGCAGGATCAAGACGGTCCGTGTCCAGCCTTCTATCCGGGAGACCCAGGCGAAGATAAGGGAGATCGTTGAGTCGTGTCTTTTAAAGAAATCCTTGGACAAGAAAAGGCCGTCGCGCTCCTGAAGGGCGCCTTTTTGCGGGGCCGCGCGAGCCACGCCTATATCTTCGTCGGCCCTGCGGGCGTCGGCAAGTCAAAAGCTGCGATAAGCTTCGCCAAGCTTTTGGTGTGTCCGGCTTCCCGCCAGGCCGAGCCTTGTGATGTATGCCCGTCCTGCCGGAAGGCGGACGCCGCCAACCATCCCGACATCCAGGTCCTTTCGCCTGACGGTCAATTTATCAGGATCGACGCCGTCCGCGAGGCCTGCCGCCGGCTCTCCCTCAAAGGTTTTGAATCTTCGACGAAGGTCCTTATCATCTCGGACGGCGCCGCTCTGAACGATGAATCCTCCAATGCGCTCTTGAAGACGCTGGAGGAGCCGGCGCCGGATACGGTCATCATCATTTTGGCAACCAGCTTGTCGCCGATGGTGCCGACGATCGTCTCGCGCTGTCAGCGGATAGTTTTCAGCAGCCTCCAGGAGTCCGTGATCTTTGAGGTCCTTCGCAGGGACCATGGAGTCGGCGAAGATGAAGCCTTTTATCTTTCGCGTATCTCCGAGGGCTGCATGGAGGCGGCCTTGCGGTTCCACCAGGAAAAGGTTTTTATGCAGAGGAACCGCCTGGCCGCCGCATGGATGAAAGGAGAGGTGGGGCTGTTGGGAAGCCAGGGCCGTGGGGCTTCGCCAAAAAAAGAGTCGAGGCAGGAGACAGAAATGGCGCTCTATCTTCTGGCGGGCTGGCTGCGGGATATCCTCGTCGCTAAAATCTCAGCCGAGAAAAAATATTTCATAAACGCCGATAGGATTGATGATATAATGCACCTCTCGCGAAAGCTGAATCCCGAGGTATTGGAGGGGGCATTGAAGCTTGTGGCCCAGACGACAGCCGATCTGAAGGCCAACGTTAATATGAGGCTGGCATTGGCCCGCCTGAATTCTGAACTGCAAAAAATCGCTTGATCGAGCCGCAGCATGCGGCGAAGATAGGCCCTTCCTTATTCGGAAAAGGAAGGCCTGTCCTTTCTGGGCTAGGTCCTCCTCTATGTGGTATGCGGAGACCTGCCCTTTTTGGGCTAGGTCCTCCTCTATACGGTATGCGGAGACCTGTCCTTTCTGGACTACCTCGTGAGCATGGAGAGATTCATTTTATGGAAGTCATTGCACAGGTGAGATTGAGGGAAATGGGCTCTGTCTTTTGTTGCCGCGCAGAGGGGCTGCAGATCAAGAACAACGACATGGTCATCGTTGAAGTGGAGCGGGGTGTCGATTACGGCCAGGTCGTTACCGACCCCGTATTGACGGAAAAGGTCGATGAATCCGTCAAGAAGGTCCTCAGGGTCGTGACGGATGCCGACCTCAGGCAGATCCAGGACAATAGGAAGAGGGCCCAGGAGGCCTCGGTCACCTGTTCCAAGAAGATTGAAGAGCATAAGCTCGACATGAAACTGGTCGGCGCCGAATATGCCTTTGACCGTTCCAAGATCCTTTTTTATTTCACGGCCGAGGGCCGTGTGGATTTCCGGGAGC
>CAZAYJ010000232.1:0-256 GCA_964489335.1 uncultured Planctomycetia bacterium | reverse complement strand
ATTGGCTAAGATCTTTAAGGCGCGTATCGAACTGCGCCAGATCGGGGTCAGGGACGAAGCCAAGATCCTGGGAGGGTTCGGTCCGTGCGGCAAGGAGCTGTGTTGTTGCAGGTTCCTGAAAGATTTCGAACCCGTGACGATCCGGATGGCCAAAGACCAGAACCTGCCGCTCAACCCGCCGAAGATCTCCGGCCTCTGCGGCCGCCTCATGTGCTGCCTCTCCTTTGAGCATAAACACTATAAAGAGATGTGCAAG
>CAZAYJ010000231.1:0-2208 GCA_964489335.1 uncultured Planctomycetia bacterium | reverse complement strand
CGGCTTGGACTCAAGGGTTCCCCGACGCAGGTCGTCAAGATTTTTTCGCCGGAACGACGCAAGGGCGGAGAGATCTACCAGGGACCCACGGAAGAATCCGTTGAAAAAATAGCCGCTGTCATCAAATCACTTATCCCTTAAGCGAGGTATCATGTCTTTAAACATCAACAAAGAACACTGCGTCGGATGCACCTTATGCGTCAAAGTTTGTCCGTTCGGCGCTCTGTATATGGAAAATAAAAAAGCTGTCGTGCGCCCCGAACAATGCACCTTGTGCGGCGCCTGTGTCGAGGCATGCAAATTCGACGCCCTGTCGATCAAAAGGGACAAGACGGTCCAGACAGATACCCAAGCGCGGGGCGTCTGGGTCTTTTGCGAACAGAAACGGGGAGTGGTGCAATCCGTCAGCTACGAGCTTCTCGGCAAAGGCCGTGAGCTGGCCGACAAACTCGGCTGCGAACTTTGCGGCATTCTCATCGGCCACGACATCGAATCCAGGAGCCAGGACATCATCCAGAGGGGAGCAGATACGGTTTATATCGTCGATCACCCTCATCTGAAGCACTATGTGGACGATGCCTACACGACCGTCCTGGTGCGTCTGATCAAAAAATATAAGCCGGAGATCGTCCTCTGCGGCGCGACATCGATCGGCCGGTCCCTGATATCGCGCGTTGCCGTCAAGATCCATACGGGCCTGACAGCCGACTGCACGAGTCTGGATATCGATCCGCATAAAAAGATTCTTCTGCAGACACGGCCAGCCTTCGGCGGCAACATCATGGCCACCATCATCACACCCAATCACAGGCCGCAGATGGCGACCGTCCGCCATAAAGTCATGAAAGAGGCGCCCCTTGATCCTTCGCGCCAGGGCAAAATCATCAGAGAAATTTTTGAGGATGATGTCTATGCCTCAAGAACAAAGATCCTTGATATCATTGAAGATGTATCGGCAACTATCAACATCGCCGAAGCCGATATCATCATCTCGGGCGGCAGAGGTATGAAGGGGCCCGAAAACTTCAAAATCATAGAAGAGTTGGCGGGTGTCTTGAACGGCGCCGTCGGCGCCTCAAGGGCTGCGGTCGACTCCGGCTGGATACCCTATTCTCATCAGGTAGGACAAACAGGAAAAACGGTCTGCCCAAGCATCTACATTGCCTGCGGCATCTCCGGCCAGATCCAGCATTTGGTCGGCATGCAGTCATCCAAAACGATCATCGCCATCAATAACGACCCCGGGGCACCAATCTTCCAGGTCGCCTCTTACGGCATCGTCGGAGATCTTTTCGAGGTGGTGCCGCTGTTGACAAAAGCGCTCAGGGAAAAACTGAGAAAATAGACGGTTCTAAGACCATGTATTTCAAAAAACTCGAAATCGCCGGGTTCAAGTCGTTTGCCGAGAAGACAATCCTGCACTTTGAGCCGGGCATCACCGCCATCGTCGGCCCTAACGGCTGCGGAAAAAGCAACATCTTCGATTCTATCCGCTGGTGCCTGGGCGAACAATCCATCAAATCCCTGCGCGGCGCCAAGATGGAAGACGTCATCTTCAATGGGACGGAAAACGTCCCTGCTCAGAATATGGCGGAAGTCTCCCTCACCATTTCCAACGAAGCCAAGATCCTGCCCATCGATTACGACGAAGTCACAATCACGCGCAGACTTTTCCGATCCGGAGAAAGCGAATATCTCATCAATAATAACGTCGTGCGCCTCAAAGACATCAACGAACTCCTGATGGGCACCGGGATCGGGGCCGAATCTTATTCGCTCGTCGAACAAGGCAAAATCGATCTTGTCATCAGCTCAAAACCCGAAGACAGGCGCCTAGTCTTCGATGAGGCCACAGGCGTCAGCAAATATAAAGTCAAGAAAAAAGAGGCGATGCGTAAGCTGGAAGAGACGGATAACAACCTCCTGCGCGTCAATGACATCATCACGGAGGTCAAGCGCCAGATCGGTTCCATCGAACGCCAGGCCAGTAAAGCCCGCCGTTATAAAGAAGTGTTTGAGAAGCTGAAATCCTCGGAACTGACCTTTGCCAATATCGAGCTCAAAACGATCAAGGGGGAGGCGGCTGTCATCAGCGAAATGACCAAAAAAGGGGCACAGGAAGAGACCCAGCTTAATACCGAGTTGCAGACCCTCGACGGACGGCTTATGCACCAGCAGCAGGAACTACAGGAACTCGACGGCCGCATC
>CAZAYJ010000230.1:0-2250 GCA_964489335.1 uncultured Planctomycetia bacterium | reverse complement strand
CTTTCGCCTTCCCCAGGCTGTCCATTCTTAGCTTCTGTAGCTCGGCCTCCAATTCATTATACTGCCCCTTAAGTCCTTCAAACATCTCGTTCTTCGACTTAAGCTGACTTTTCAGATCATCCAATTCTTTCTGCAGTTTCTCAAGCTCCGACTCGCGCAATGCCAGCTCGCCCTCCATCTTCTGTCTCGCAGTCGTTTCCTGCTGGGCGATCATATCCTTCTGTTTAATCTCATCCTTAAAGACCGCCACCTCTTCCCTTAATTTATCCGACTGCTTAAGCTTCTGCTGAAGGTCGGCATTCTCGCGCTTGAAGATCTCCGCATCGTCCTTGGCCTTGAAAAACTCCTCCTCGAGCTTCTGGCGGTCCTCCATCTGTTTCTTCAGCTCGCCGTCTTTCTGCAGGAGTTGGGCTTCGAGATCCGAGATCCGGCGCGCCTTCCCGTCTTCGACGGCCTTGCTTTTTTTGGCATCATCCGTCGAAGTCTTTAAAATGAGGCCCACCAGGCCGAGAAACCCGACAAGCAGAACACCTATGATGATCTCCATCCCTGCCCCCCGTGATTGGCCTTATGCTTTAACTTCCTGGGTATAATTGGATTCAATCGTCTTGACTAGATCGACCAAAAGCGCATTCACAGGCGTCTTGATACCCAGACTCTGGGCCTGACGCACGATGGCGCCGTTGATGGCGTCTATCTCCGTCGGTTTTTTCCGCAGGATGTCGGCGAGCATGCTGGAAACATTCTCCGCCGTCGCATCGCAAACGGACTCGGCCTTGGCCAGCACGTCGTCATAAAGAAGCTTGATGCGCTTGCGTTTAGCGACCTTATGTGCTTCGGTGATGGCGCCCTCCGCGATGCGGCGCGAACCTTCACAAGCCATGATCTTGCCGTTTTTGAGACGTGTCACGGCGGCCACCGCATTGATGCCGGCATTGATAATGAGCTTCGACCAGAGGACCGCATGAATGTCGCGCGACAATTTCACTGTCAGCTTCATCTTCTGGAAAAGTTCCCTCAACGTCTTAAGCTCGACACCGAGCGAGCCGTCGACGCGCCCCAAAATCACGTCGCCTTCGCCCGTATAGCGGCTGACGCCTTCCTCTATAAGCGTTGCCCCAAGGTTGGTGACGGCCAAAATCACCCGGGACTCCCCAAAGGCATCCGACAAAAGCTCGATATTACCCGCCCCGTTCTGGAAAGAAACGATGCAACTCTGCGCCGACGCATGCGCAGACATCTGGCGGATGACGGATTTTGTATCGTAAGACTTGACACAGACAAACCAGAAATCGGCATCTTTGCCTGCGGAAGGGTCTGCCGTGATCTCGACATCCGCGAATTTGGCATTCATCAAACCTTCGATCCTGATGCCGTTCTTGGAAAGAGAGGCCGCCCGCACCGGATCCTTGTCCAGGATGACGACATCATGCCTGGTCTTGGACAACAAACCGTAGAGCAACAATCCCATGGCACCCGGTCCGACGACGACGATTTTCATGCACTCCTCATCTTCTTTTCGCTTAACATAACATAGTTAAAACTAAAGGTCAAGAATTTCATGGATCTTGGAACGCGTTTTAAGGGCTCTTCCGACGTGAAAGCGCACAAAACAATGCAAGATCTCCTCGAGCTGCCTGCGCACGCCCGGCATCAGCTTCAAACGCAGGCAGTCGGCCCATGAAGAACGCTCGATATAAAGGATAGAGGCGATCGTCCCCGGCAGGACGGCAGCCGAAGAAAAATCGGCCGAGAGGCATTTGCGGCACAAAAGTCCGCCTTTTTTGAGACTGAAAAAAGCCTCCGAGGTCAACCGGGTCTCGCAAGAAAGACAGGAGTCAAAATGCGGCCTGAACCCCGACAGCGCCAAAACCTTAATCATGAACACATTGCGCATGTCCTGCGGCGGTTTTTTGAGGGCCCGGAGAAAATCAAGAACCAGGGCAAAAACCGCAGCATTGGCGTCCTCCAAGGGCATCAAAAGATCCGTGAGCTCCGAACAAAAATGGGCATAGCTGAAACTCTTGAGATCATCCCCCCTGATCTCAAAATCATCCAAGAGATCACATTGACCCACAAGGTGGATCTCGGAATGGCGCTTCCTATAAAAGACGATGTGGTTAAGCGACAACAAAGGCAGACTGGAACCGAACTTGCGCGGATCGCGGCGGATCCCCTTAAGGACTCCTTTGACTTTGCCGTAATCGCGCGTAAAAAAAACCGCAATCTTGCTGGTCTCGCGGAAATCGA
>CAZAYJ010000229.1:0-2261 GCA_964489335.1 uncultured Planctomycetia bacterium | reverse complement strand
CCCGTCAAGGCGATCGCCTTCGGTGTCCGTAAAAAGGCCGTTATCGATCCCAGGGTATGCATCGGTTGCGGAGAGTGCCTGTGTGCCTGCAGGTTTGAGGCGGTGCTGGTGAATTGGGACGAAGAGATGGATGTTTTCTGCGCGCGCATGGTCGAGGCCGCTGCAGGGATTCTTTCGCGTTTCAAAAAGAAAGTTTTTATCACGTTTGCCTTTGAGATCACGCAAGAGTGCGATTGTATCTCGACTAAAGATGATAAGCTCATTAGTCCCGATGTCGGTATCCTGGCGTCGGAAGACCCCTTGGCCCTGGATCAGGCGACGACCGATCTGATGAAGGATACGCTCGGTTTCCTCAAGGGGCACCAGGCGTATCTGGAGATGTTCCAATATGCCCAAAAAGAAGGCCTGGGAAGTCTGGCGTATGAGTTGGTGAAGATTTAAAATATGATCACGATCAAGCTCGGCGATATTACCCAGGAAGATGTGGAGGCGATCGTCAACGCCGCCAACACGGGTTTGCGCGGCGGCGGCGGGGTGGATGGCGCGATCCACAGGGCTGCGGGTCCGAAGGTGATGGAAGAATGCCGCAAGATCGGCTCATGCCCCACCGGTGAGGCGGTTATCACGAGCGCTGGAAATCTCAAGGCAAAAAAGATTATCCATACGGCAGGCCCTGTCTGGAGCGGGGGTAAGAAAGACGAGGCCGGGCTCCTGCGCAATTGTTACCGCAACAGTTTTCTTCTTGCCAAAAAGAACCTTTTGAAAACAATCGCGTTTCCCGCCATCAGCACAGGGGTTTACGGCTATCCTATCGAAGGGGCGGCACGGATCGCTCTGTCCGTCGGCAGAGAGTTTGAAAATGATTTCGACGAGATCCGCTATGTGTGTTTTTCGCAGAGGGATTTACAGATTTACCGGATGGTCTGGGACGAGATGTCCCGTTAGCCGAGAAAGCTTGAGATTTCTTCCGCAGCCCGGCGGCAGGCGCCGGGGATGCCAAGGGTATTTTTGAGGGCGTAGAGCTCGGCGTGGATCTTTTCCATCTTCTGTTTGTCTCCGAGGATGGAAAGCACGGTCGCGGCGATCTTTTTGGGCGTTGCGTCGAACTGTACCAGCTCAGGCACGATCTTTTCTCCCGCCACCACATTCACCAGCCCGATATACGGGATCTTGATGAGAAGCTTCGCCAGCAGCCAGGTCAAAAAAGAGACTTTGTAGACGATGACCATGGGTTTGTTGAGGATGGCCGTCTCCAGGGTCGCCGTGCCCGAGGCGACGATGGCAAAGTCAGAGGCCGCCAGGCCGTTGGTAGTTTCGTTCTCCATAACCTTGTAGGTAAAGTCAATGTTGGCCGCATCAAGAATATCTTTGATGATTTGGCGCGGGATTGTCGGGGCGCGGCAGATGAGGAACTGTGCCCGCGGCTCCTTGCGGAAGATGATCTGTGCGCTCTTGAGCATGACGGGCAGAAGCTGCGTGACTTCCTTCATGCGCGAGCCCGGCAGGAGGGCGATGGTTCGACCTGTCGGTCGCAGGCCGAATTCATCGAGGAGCTGTTGCGCCGATTTCGTCGGCCTGATAGCGTCGAGGAGCGGGTGGCCTATGAATTTGACCTTGAAGCCGTCGCCGGCGCGGCCGCTGTAGAGGATCTCTTCGAATTTGAAGAGCACAAGCATGAGATCGATGTGCCTGCGGATGAATTCCACGCGTTCTTTACCCCACGCCCAGACCTGCGGGCTGATGAAGTAGATGACCTTGATACGGCGTTTTTTGAGCTCGGCCGCCAGCTTCAGGTTGAAGCCGGGATAATCGACCAGGATCGCCGCGTCGGGCTTGACCGCATCTGTTTTTTTCAGGATGTCATAGAATATCCTGCGGAATTTCCAGTAACTCTTGAAGATTTCAAAAAAACCTACGACCGCCAGCTTCGTCAGGGCCGTCATGATCTCGGCGCCGGCGGCCTTGAGCTTTTCGCCGCCGAGGCCGAAGGCATAGAGGTCCGGATACTGCTTTTTGAGCTCCAGAAGCAGGTGGGAGGCGTGAAGGTCTCCGGATGCTTCTCCGGCGATGATGAGGATTTTTTTAGGCATAGGCGTTTGATTTGCGGGCTTCAGAAGATCCTTGCCGCCCTGCGGTGGATGATGCGCGTGATCTTGGTGGCGAGCTTCAGGGCTTCATAGGCCTCGACGCCGGAGCCGACAGGCTGGCGGTGGTTGCGCACGCAGCCGGTGAAGGATTCGCTCTCTATTTTGATCGGCTCC
>CAZAYJ010000228.1:0-2268 GCA_964489335.1 uncultured Planctomycetia bacterium | reverse complement strand
GTTGCCGATATTCAAAAAGGTCGGATTTTTTTCTTTTTTCTTCGGCAGGGCGTGGTACCCGACCCATTCTCCTCCTGAGTTCGGCATTTTGCCTTTGATATCGGCATCGGCCTGGGTCACGGTCGGGGCAGTTTTTGTTTGTGTGCCTTTGGGTGTGGGAAGCGCCTTGTGCCTGCATGAACTGGTTTCTGAAAGGCAAAGAGCGGTCCTTAAGCCTGTCATCGAGATATTGGCTGGCATTCCTTCTGTTGTCTATGGATTTTTCGGCATGATGGTCGTGACCCCTTTTTTGCAGAAGGTTTTTCATCTTCCGACGGGCCTCTGCGCTTTTAACGCGAGTCTTGTTCTGGGCGTGATGGCTGTTCCTACGGTATGTAGCCTATCGGAAGACGCTCTGAGTTTTGTGCCTAAATCTTTTCGTGAAGCCTCTTATGCCGTCGGTGCCGACAGATGGCAGACTTTAATCCGGGTTGTTCTACCAGCCGCAGGCTCCGGGATCTCCACAGCCATCATTCTAGGGATGAGCCGGGCCATCGGCGAAACCATGACCGTGCTGATGGTTGCAGGGGGCGCCGCTGTTATTCCTCATTCGTTCCTGGAGCCTGTGCGGCCCATGACGGCGGCCATTGCTGCAGAAATGGGCGAAGCGCCCATGGGGAGTGATCATTATCATGCGCTTTTTGCCATCGCCCTTGTTTTGTTTCTTATCACTTTTTCCTTCAATATCGTGGCGGAGTTCGTCAGCCACAGGTTCAGGATCAAATTAGGATTATCGGGATGAAAAGAGACTTCACGCAAACCATGGGTTTTGCCTTTCTTTTTTCGAGCTTGGCCCTGACATTGCTCGTTTTGTTTTCCATCATTTATTTTATCGGGTCGCGCGGCCTTAAGGTCCTGTCTTGGACATTTCTGACGCAGGCACCGCGGCAGGCCATGACAGCCGGAGGCGTGGCTCCTGCGATCGTCGGTACTTTCTATTTGGCCCTTATCGCTATTCTTTTTTCGCTGCCTTTGGCGTTGGCTTGCGCCATATATCTGTGTGAATACAGTCCCAAGGGGTGGGTTGTGAATTTTATCCGTGTCGGCATCAATAATCTTGCCGGCGTGCCGTCCGTTGTTTTTGGGCTGTTCGGATTAGCGGTCTTCGTCAAGTTTTTTAAATTCGGCGTTTCTATGTTGTCCGGCGGTCTGACGTTGGGCATCCTGGTGTTGCCCGTGATTATCTCTGCGGCGCAAGAGGCTTTACTGGCTGTGCCGCATTCCATCCGCGAGGCGTCTTTGGCTTTGGGGGCCACGCAGTGGCAGACGATCCGTCGTATTGTCCTGCCGGCAGCCTTGCCGGGGATCCTGACATGTATTGTCTTGAGCATCGGCCGCGTCGTCGGGGAAACCGCGCCTATCCTTTTTACAGCCGCCGCCTTTTATTTGAGAGGATTTCCTAAGTCCGTTTTTTCTGAAGTGATGGCCTTGCCGTATCATATTTATGCCTTGATGACGGAGGGAACACATCCTAAGGAACAGACGGCCATTGCTTACGGCTGTAGTCTAGTCTTGTTGCTATTGGTTCTTGCCATATCTGCGTTGGCTGTTTTTTTGCGCCAGCAGCAAAGGGGGCGTTTTCGTGTTTGACCTTGTCAAGATCAAGACGCAGCACGTAGATTTCTTTTATGGCAACCAGCAGGCCCTAAAGGATATTTCTATGAATATCGACGTTGGCCGGGTGACGGCAATCATCGGGCCTTCAGGCTGCGGGAAATCGACGTTCATCCGTCTTTTAAACAGGATGAACGATTTGGTCGCGCACACGGTTTTACGCGGACATATTTATTTGGAAGAGCAGGATATATTTTCACCGGTGGTCGATCCGGTCGAGATCAGGCGCCGCGTGGGTATGGTGTTTCAGAAGCCCAACCCGTTTCCCAAGACTATTTTTGAGAATATCGCCTACGGGTTGGAAGTCAACGGCTGCAGGGACAGAGATGTTATTGAAGAACGCGTTGTCAGGTCTTTGACAAGAGCGGCCCTCTGGGAAGAGGTTAAAGATAGGTTGCGTGATAGCGCCTTGAGGCTATCGGGAGGCCAGCAGCAGCGGTTATGCATTGCCCGATGTCTGGCGGTCGCGCCCGAAGTCCTTTTATTCGATGAACCGTGCGCCAGCCTGGATCCTATATCGACGGCTAAGATCGAAGAGTTAATCCTTGAGCTGAAGAAAGATTATACGATCGTGATTGTCACTCACAACATGCAGCAGGCGGCCGGGAGCCTGCG
>CAZAYJ010000227.1:0-2270 GCA_964489335.1 uncultured Planctomycetia bacterium | reverse complement strand
CGAAAATGGGCCCCATGCGGGGTCCGCCGAACGTGGCGTTGGCGCACATGCCACAGACGAAGAGGCCGGGCGCCACTTCCTTCGTATTCCTGACCGTCGTCGTCTCGGCGATTTCGGCCCACATGGAGCCTTCCCCTACGGCCTTGCCGGTTTTCGTCTTTAAACGTATTCCGGATTTTTTCTCAGCGATGCGGACGATCTGGGCGTCGTGGCCTGTGCCGTCGACGACATAGGAAGCGCGCATGGTGATGGGGTCTACATGGAGCCGTGCCATCTCGACGGCCGTCCAGTTGAGGACGAGTCCGCAGACGCGGTTTTTTCTGATCATGATATCTTCGGCGCTCATGCAATTGAAGACGGCGGCGCCGGCCTTGAGGGCCTGTGCGCATAGCGTCGCCGTGGCTTCGATGGAATCCGCCAGGTAGTAGCCGTTTTCCCAGAGGCGGCTGCGGATGCCGAATTCATCGAGGATCTTTTTGGCCTGTGTCTGGACGACGATCTCGTTGAACATGATGCCGCCGCCCCACATTCCTCCCCCGACGGAGAGCTTGCGTTCGAAGATGGCGACCTTTTTCCCTTTCTTGGCGAGGTAATAGGCGCAGACCATGCCGGAAGGTCCGGCCCCGGCGATGGCGACATCGACGCAGAGATGGTCGGTCAGTTTTTTCGTGTAGGCGCCGATGATGGCCTTGGAAATCTTGATTTCGTCGATCATGCTTTTTCCTTTCTTCAGATAGCTGGTGATGTTGTGAGGCGCCAAGTCTCCAGAAGACCCGCGGCGCATGGGTGCATTTTAGCAAATCGGGGCTGAATGTAAAGAATGAGCCGGAAAAATTTGATTGTGTGATATGGCAGCTTTTGGTAAAGTATCTTCAATCCCTCGGCAGGAAATGCGTGCTGTCCCGGGAGTGATTCTATTATATTTCAATCGGATGGGCGCGGAGAATCGATCATGGGACGCATCATCAAGATAGGGATTATCCTTATATTTCTGGCTGTTTTGGCGACGGCGGTATTCGTCATATTCTTTGACCAGGCCGTCCTCGTGCGTAAGGGCACGATCTATCATGAGCGGGTCAAAGAAAAGGTCGTCGCCCTGACGTTCGACGACGGGCCGTCGCCCCTCTGGACCCCCCGGATCCTTGACGTGCTCAAGGACGCCGGTGTCAAAGCGACGTTTTTCATGCTGGGCGAGCACGTCAAGAAGTATCCCGATGTCGCCAGGCGCGTGGCCCGCGAGGGGCACACGATTGGTAACCATACCTACGACCATCATGTTCTTTTGTATTATCATCCGCAGGAGCTGGAGAGCGAGATCCGCCGCACGGAAGATATCATCAAGGAAGTGACGGGCGTGCGGACGCAGTATTTCCGGCCGCCGAAAGCATGGATGACATCGTCTGAAAAGCGCCTCGTGAAGTCCATGGGCTATGAGATCATCCTTTGGTCTTTGAACTCCAAGGACTGGGTGACATTTGACGATAAATATATAATCAAGTATTTGATGCGCCATGTGCGGCCGGGAGATATTATCCTGTTTCACGACAGCGGGGGGGCTTTCAGCACCGAAGGGGGAGATAGGGATGAGACGGTCCTGGCGGTCATGAGGCTGATCGAACGCCTCAAAGAGAAGGGGTGGAAGTTTGTTACGGTCGACGAGCTGGTCAAGATGAGGAAAAATGATGCCCAAGATTCCGGTAAACATTAAGTTTGTCTCGGTTCTTTTGGTTTTGGGGTTTGTTTTTTTGAATCTTACAAATCCCGACGAGGTTTTTTACTCCCAGACAGCCAGGGAGATGCAGCAACAGCGCAGCTGGATGACGCCGTATCTTTTCGGCGCGCCCCAGTTCGAGAAACCCATTATGACTTTCTGGCTTCTGCGTCTGAGCTTTGATGTCGCGGGGGCGACTCCTTTCGCCGCGAGGTTCTTTCCGGCGTTCTTCGGCATCGTAGGGGTTATCGCGCTCTTTTATCTGGGCTGGCTGGGTTTCCGCGACGCCCGCAAGGCCTTCACGTCGGCCATTGTCCTTATGTCCTGCGGCCTTTATGTCGGGTTGTCCAGGACGGTCTTCACGGATTTGATCTTTACGGTTTTCATCCTTTTGTCTTTGTTGTCATTCTGGTGGGGATACGCGATTGAGAAGAGGAGGCAGGCGGGGTGGGTCCTGTTCTTTGTATTTTCGGCCCTGGCGGTCTTGACGAAAGGACCTCTGGGGCTCATCATTCCATTATTGTCTGTTTTGCTGTTTCTGGTGCTCCGCAGGGAAATC
>CAZAYJ010000226.1:0-2285 GCA_964489335.1 uncultured Planctomycetia bacterium | reverse complement strand
GGCGAGAGCGAAAAAGCCCAAGATGGCGGTGCTGGACGGGCTGATAACCATGGTGATGTTTATGGAGAAAAACAGGTCGAAAAACGCCTCAGGTGTTGCGCTGAATGCCGTAAACATGACAAAAAACAGGACGATGGCAACCGAATTATTGACGCACCACTTGATGAACGTCCAGTAGTGAGCGCGCTTTTTAAACAGCTTCATCCTGAAGGCGATCGTCAGAAGCCAGACAACGTTCACCGATAATAAACAGACAAACCACTCGAAGAATCTGTAGGCATTCTCCTCGCTGCCGGCAATGGCCAGGCACATCGAGTAATACGCGAAAGAGTGAAGCAAGAGTAACGGAAAATCAACGACAAAAACGACCCAGTGCCATTTTTTGTGTCTCTCGGCAATCAGGGCCGCCGAATAAAGGTTCCTGGTCGGCGCAAAGAAAAACCTGATCAAAACAAAAGTACTGATAACCAAAAGCGGCAAAGTTGCCCAGTTCTTGGCCCGGATCACGGCCTCAGCCGAAGCCGCATACCCCCACGCCATAAAAATCGCATAGATAATCTCGGCGCGGACGATAAAATCATCGAAACGCTTGTGCAATTCCGCGCCGCAGGCCGAACATAATTTTCTATGACTCCCGCAGACATGGCATTGTTCCATGGCTTCTCCTAGAACCTCTCCGTTTTCTGAATCTCGTCTTTAAAATAAGTCAAGTCCACGCCGCCAGCCTGGACCCGGTAGCGGCCCTGCCCTTCTTCCAGCAATTTTGCCTCGACGACGTGACCGTCTTTAAGATAAATCCTTATCCCCTGGCCGGCGGGGATTTCGGGACCGCTCTTCTTTTCGTCCGCGCCTGCCGCGGGGTCATCTCTCCCCTCGAACTCGATCATCCGCGGCTCTGCCGTCCTCGGGGCGTCTTGCGCGGCCGCCGTCGCTTCTGCCGCCTGCGGCATGCCGCCGAGCCGGCCTAAAAGCGCCGCGCCCTTGGCTGAAAGCGCCTTGCCGCTGTCCCCGTAGATCTTTGAAATAGCCTCTCCCGCCACATCTGCACCTCTGTCACCCCGGGAATCCGCCGCCTGTTCTTCATTTCCGGAATCCTTCGGCTTCTCCTTGTTGGCAGCTGCGGCCGCGGTCACGGCCTCTGTCAGGGCCGTGTATTCCAATGTCGATTGAGCCGATACCATGTCTTCCATGGCAAAAACGCAGATAAAACACCCTGCCGCCAACAGCAGGATATCAAACCTTGGTCTTAAGACAACTTTTCTATTCTTCATTGTCAGCTAATGGCTGCTGTCCCCGGCTCAAACGATGGATGATAAAATCGGCAATCTCTTTTTTGTCCGCTTCACTGATATCCAGAAACCTGATACCAACCACATTGAAAGCGCCTGTCTTGCCGGCGCGGCCGGCATCCTGGTCATCGCATTTACCCAGCCATATCACCCTGCCCAGGCCGCGAATCACACTGCCGCCGGGCAACATAAATTCAAGTTCCAGCGTCTCATCAATGCCTGCGAGCTCCCGCAGGATCAGGCAGATCCCGACGACAGAGATATTCCTCGACTGGGCTTTCTTGTACGGCTTGTTGGCCGAAGATTCCGCCGAGGTCCTCCACCTGACCGTTATGTCAACCCCCACCCTGACATAAGCTCTTCTCTCTTCCACAGCTCTCCCGGCAAGCGGCTTATTTCCCGGTTTCAGGGAACATAAAACCGGAGATGACAAGAACCCATAAAAGCGAACCGGCGACAATACCGAAAATGTTCCAGCCGTTGAACCGGCTGTCTGCGGGGACCTGAGGCGATAACCGTTGGCCTAAGTCATTGATGGCCTTCTGGACGGTCAAAAGCGGTATGAAAGAAAATGACGAAATCAAATCAAAAGGACTGGGCAGCTTATACGTAACCATCATAAGGACATAACACGTCGCCAGGGCGCCGGCCTTTATCCCACTTCCGACCCGGTGCTGATCGCTGTAATCCCGGATAATCCTAAAAAGGCTGTAGCAAAACAGCGGCCCAAAGATGCCTCTGGCCAGAGGACTCACCTTGAAATCGTGTTTTTCCTTCAAAAACTTCCAGTTTTTGTAAAACCAGTAGATCTCGTAAAAGCCCCACGTAAAGAAGGCCATGACAGCCAGTTTTTTCAGCGAGACAGCGAAAAACGGCTGCCCCACGTCTTTGCGATAATCGCGGCTCTTGAGCATCGACTCTTCGGGGTTCTTCTGCGCCGGCGGCTTGACCCCTTTGGCAATCAATTCCTCCTTGATGATATTGAAAGCGCCGTCA
>CAZAYJ010000225.1:0-2312 GCA_964489335.1 uncultured Planctomycetia bacterium | reverse complement strand
ATGGGCGTCAGCCTGGCCTGTGTGCGCCACGGCCTCGCCAAGATCGCCTTGGACGGTTATGCCGTAAAAACCCATCGTGTCCAGAGAGGGCACGGTGACGCTTTGCGGTTTGATGTGGTCGTCCGCCGCGAGAAAAATTTTTCTTACCGGGAGATCATGCGCCTGATCAAAACGAGCCGCCTGGGGCGCGGGATCCAGGAGCGCATGGTCAGCGTTTATGAAACGCTTAAGGATGCCGAGGGGCGCGTCCACGGCCACGCGCATCATGATATGCGTTTCCATCAGCTCGGGGAGATCGACTCTTTTGTGGATATTGCCGCGGCGTGCATCTGCATGGATGCATGCGGGGCATCGCGCCTGCTGTATTCCGTCATCCCTCTGGGTTTAAAGATCGCTCCTGCTGTCTCGGCGATGCTGGAGGGTCAGGCGGTCTATTTTACGTCCTGGCCGTTTGAGAACGTGACGCCGACGGGTCTGGCAATCCTCAGGGCATTGGGGACACAGATATCGAAAGAGGTCCGCGAGAGTTTTGTTTACGGTCGGTGCGGCTACGGCGCAGGCATGGCCGATCCGCCGGGTATGACCAATGTCCTGCGCATGGCGGAGCTTGATGCCACAAGGCGTTTCCTGGAGAGCGACACGGTGCTGGTCCTTGAAGCCGATATCGACGATACCCAGCCTCAGATCTATGCTTACGTCTGTGAGCGCCTGCTTGAAGCGGGGGCTTTGGATGTTTGTCTGCAGAACGTCATCATGAAGAAGTCGCGCCCGGGAATTTTACTGACGGTCTTGTCAGACGCGCGTAATTTCGATAAGATATCAGACATCATCTTTCGTGAGACGACCACGATCGGTTTGCGCTATTATCCCGTCAGCCGCATCAAGCTGCCGCGTTCATGCGGCAGGGTGCGGGTGGCCGCAGAGACCGTGAGGGTTAAGACTGTTGTCTTGCCGGATGGTTCGCGGCGCAGCTTTCCGGAATACGAAGACTGCCTCCGGGCGGCCAAAAGGACCGGCCGGCCCCTGCAGGAGATCATGGAGCTTGCCAGAAAGAGGAATTAAGGATGGCTTTATCTGGTTTGGATATTTATAAGCTTTTGCCCAAGACCAACTGCAAAAAGTGCGGGTTTCAGACGTGTCTGGCCTTTGCGATGCAGCTGGCTAAGAAGGCTGTCAGTCTGGACAAATGCCCCTCTGTCGGTGAATCGGTGCGGCTCAAGCTTGAGGAGGCTTCGCTGCCCGCTATCCGTCTCATCGAGATCGGTACGGGAGACAGGCGCGTGGCCGTGGGGCAGGAGACCGTTCTCTTCCGTCACGAGGAGAAATTTCATCACCCGACAGCGGTTGGGTTGATCGTGGATGATGACCTGTCCGGTGCGCCGCTGGAGCGGACATTGGAGCAGATACAGTCTTTAAAGTTTGAGCGCGTCGGCCAACAGATCGGCGTCGAGCTGGTGGCCTTGCACAACAAAAGCGGCGCGGCGGAGCGTTTCGTAGAACAGCTTCGCCGTATCCGCGCGGCTGTTTCTCTTCCGCTTGTCCTGATGGCTTCTTCTGCGGAAACACTGAGGGTCGCCCTCGGTCTTTGCGCGTCCGAGCGGCCTCTGGCCTATTGTCCGAAGACGGCGGATCTCGGGGCTTTTATTGCGGTCTGCAAGGAGTTTCATGTCCCTTTGGCATTCCGGGCATCCGGTCTTGAGGAATTTTCCGCCGCGACACAAAGAGCGGCCCAGGCCGGCTTTGCGGATCTTGTCCTGGATATCCCCGAGGATACGACGACAGAACGGCTGTGGCAGTTGACCCAGATCAGGCGCTTGAGCCTGAAAAAAGGCGAACGCAGCCTTGGGTTTCCGACGATGGTGGTCGTGGATGCCGCCGTCGAGAGCCAATCCGTTTGTCAAGCGGCCGCCTATATCGCCAAATATGCCAGCATCTTATTGATGAGGACGACGAAGCCGGAGCATATCCTGCCTTTATTGACTTTGAGGCAGAATATCTTTACGGACCCGCAAAAGCCCCTTCAGGTCGAGCCGAACGTCTATCCCGTCGGGGCTGTTTCGCAGGATTCGCCTTTGCTTGTGACGACGAATTTCTCCTTGACGTATTACACGGTTTTGGGCGAGATTGAATCCAGCCGCCGGCCGTGCTATTTGTTGTGCATGGATACAGAGGGGATGTCTGTGTTGACGGCCTGGGCTGCGGAAAAATTCGGCGCCGAGCAGATTGCCGATACGCTGACGAAATTCAAACTGGCGGATACGGTGCGTCACAAGAGCATTGTGATTCCGGGGTATGTGGCCATGATGAGCGGG
>CAZAYJ010000224.1:0-2316 GCA_964489335.1 uncultured Planctomycetia bacterium | reverse complement strand
ATGGCAAAAGGAGTTGTGAAGTGGTTCAGTAACCAGAAGGGTTACGGATTCATCACCCCCGAGAACGGCAAGGATGTCTTCGTGCATCATACCGCGATCAAGGGTGAAGGTTACAAGTCTTTGGATGAAGGTCAGCAGGTCGAGTTCGACATCGAACAAGGCCCCAAGGGCGAACAGGCGGTTAACGTCGTTAAACTATAACCTCGGATAATCCAGCAGGGCCCGGCATCTTTCGGTTGCCGGGCCCTGTTTTGTCTCCAGCGTCTCCCCGCGCATGCCGGCGGGCCACAAGGAGGTCGCAAGATGCACACGGGTAAGGTTAAGAAATTAGTCCGGGACAGGGGATTCGGTTTTATCAGCGATACCGACGGCAGCGAAGTCTTCTTTCATCAAAGCAGCCTTGTGGATGCCAAGTTCGACGGCTTGAGCGAAGGCGCAACGGTGGAATTTGACGTTGAAAAAACTCCCAAAGGGCCGCGGGCGATCAATGTGCGCGCAGGGCAGAAGGCGTAAGCCATGAAAAAGATCAAAGTAGCGCGCATGGGCCGCAAGTGCAAACATCCGCATTGCAAGATCACGCTGAGCGTCTATAACCACGATTGTTTTTGTTACATGCACCAGCATAAAGCAGACATTCAGGCGGAGGCAAAATACCGCACGGCGACGGCCTAAAAAACGCCCCCTGTTGCCGTCCTATTGACAAAAGCAGCGCCAAGGGGTATGCTGGGCAGACATACGCAATATAGTGGTGACGTTTGAAGGGGTAAATCCGCCACTTTAAAAACACACGGCGCTTATATGGTATTGCGCCGGTGTTCGGCTTCCTGCCGAAATAAAAACCTTCATCGGACCTGTGAGTCCGGTGAAGGTTTTTATTTTGAACGGACGAGGTATCGGATGGCGCTCCTCATCAGAAAAACGCTGGATACGACGGAAAAACTCGGGATTCTTTCCCAGGATTCCCGCTATGACCTGGCCTGTGCCTGCGCGACGCGCGACGATGAGCACCGCCGCAGGTCCAGGGACGACAAGTGGATTTATCCCGTTGTCCTTCCCAGCGGCGGCTCGACCTATCTGTTCAAAACACTTCTTTCTAACGTCTGCGTCAACAATTGTAAATATTGCCCTTTGAGAGCCGGTGCGGACGCCCGGCGCTGCAGTCTTTTACCGGAAGAATTGGTGCGCACATTTTTGGGATATTACAGGGCCCGCCGGGTCTCAGGGCTTTTTTTGAGCAGCGCGGTGAGCGATAATCCGGATGCGACCATGGAACGCATCAACCGCTCGGCCCTTCTGCTGCGCCGTCTGCACTTTCGCGGTTACATCCATTTGAAGATCATTCCAGGCGCTTCTGATGCGGCGATTCGGCAGAGCGTTGCTTTGGCAAGCGCTGTCTCCCTGAACGTCGAGACGCCCGGCGAGGAGCATTTCAGGCAACTCAGCACGACCAAAAACTATGCCCGCGATATCATCCGGCCCTTGGGGCTCATCAGCCGTTTGACGGCCAAAGGTTCCGTTTTCAACAGGGTCAAGCACACGACACAGTTTGTCGTGGGCGCTTCCGACGAAACGGACAGAGACATCATCCGGAGCTCCTGGAAATTATATAAGGAGTCCGGTTTGGACCGTATTTACTTCAGCGCTTATCAGCGCGGCGCCGGCGCGCCTGACTTACCCGGTGAACATTCACGGGCGACCAATAGCGACATGCTGATGCGTGAGCATCGTCTTTACCAGGCCGATTGGCTTATCCGGAAATATGGGTTCCGGGCCGACGAGATTCCTCTGGAAGCCGGCGGCAACCTGTCTTTGACGTGCGACCCCAAGGAGGCATGGGCCAGGATGCATCCGGAATTCTTTCCCGTCAATGTCAACAGAGACGATAGGGGCCGTCTTTTGCGCGTACCCGGCCTCGGCCAGGTGATGGTCGAGCGCATCCTCGCCGTCAGAAACAGCGGTATCCGCATCCGTTCCCTCACAGATCTTGGTAAAGAAACCAGAGTTCTCGCCAAAGCCAAAAACTACGTGATATTTTAATGAGGCATGACTTTGACCCTGGCCGGAGCCGGGGCCAGGGTGGGGAGGGGATGGTTTCCTCGGGCAGATTCTTTGCTTTCCGTGGCGGTCAGGGTATAATAGGGACATGAAGATTTTTATCATTCCTATCGGGACGGTCGGGGCCGGCATCTTCAGTGATCTCAAACGCAGCCTGGCGCGCGTCTTCTCTGCGGATGTCGAGATAACTGCCGCAAGGCCGATCACTGAGGAGGCCTATGATTTCCAAAGGCGCCAGTATTACGCCAATGCTATTCTCGA
>CAZAYJ010000223.1:0-2319 GCA_964489335.1 uncultured Planctomycetia bacterium | reverse complement strand
ACAAAAGAAGTAGCGACATTCATCACGACGCTCAAGGCCAAAACTATCATCGGCGGAGGCGATACGGCTGGTGCCGTGGCCAAGTTCGGTCTCGAAAACAAAATGACGCATATCTCGACAGGGGGCGGAGCTTCACTTGAATTCATGGAAGGCAAGGTCCTTCCGGGCATCGCCGCGCTCAAAGATAAAAAGTAAGGAGTATATGGAATGAGAAAAATCATCATCGCCGGCAACTGGAAAATGAACAAAACGACGGCCGAGGCCATTGAGCTGGCCAACGGCCTTAAAAGAGAACTCTACGCCGTCGATGCCATCGGCATCGTCATCTGTCCGCCTTTCACGGCCATCGACGAAGTCGCCGAAGTCGTCTATGAAACCAACATCGGGCTCGGCGCCCAGAACATGCACTGGGAGGACGCCGGCGCATTCACGGGAGAGGTATCGGCCCCGATGATCAAGGAACTAGGATGCGGCTACGTTATCCTCGGCCATTCGGAAAGACGCCAGTATTTCCACGAGACCAATGAAATCGTCAACAAAAAGCTTAAGTCCGCGCTCAAACACGGCTTGACACCCATCGTTTGCGTCGGTGAAAGCCTGGAAGAAAGGGAAGCGAACCGGACATTTGATGTCATCCGGGACCATGTCATCAACAGCCTCAAAGACCTCACGAAAGACGAAATAAAGAAAGTAATCATCGCCTATGAACCTGTCTGGGCGATCGGCACGGGAAAAACGGCGACGCCCGACCAAGCCCAGGAAGTCCACCGCTTCATCCGCCAGCTCCTTGAAAAAGATTACGGCCGCGAGATCGCCGAAGACATCACCATCCAATACGGCGGAAGCGTCAAACCAGGCAACATCAAAGAACTCGTTTCCCAGAAAGATATCGATGGCGCCCTTGTCGGCGGGGCCAGCCTTGATGTCAAGAGTTTTACCGAGATCGTCAAAGGAGCACAGGTCGACAAATAATCCCGATATCCAATCAAGGAGTCCAATTTTATGTTTGCGCTCATCATTACCATTCATATTATCGCCTGCAGCCTTCTTATCCTCATCGTCCTCGTCCAGCAGGGAAGAGGCGGTGGCCTGATCGAGACCTTCTCGTCGGCCGAGTCCATCTTCGGGACAAAAACAAGTTCGTTCCTCGTAAAATCCACGACGGTTCTGGCGATCATATTTTTCTTTACGTGTCTGTCGCTGGCGTTTATGTCCATTCAGAAAAACCGCTCTCTGGTCGAACGCTATCAGCCGACAGGGACCGCAACCAAGACCCCTGCGCAGACGCCGGAGTCAAAAACAGTGACAGCCCCGGCCCAGGCCGCCACCCCGGCACAAGGCCAATCCGCACCTCCACAGGCAACCCAGACGCCAGCAACTCCGGACGAAGCCCCCAAAACCGCGGAACCAGCAGCTGCTAATCCGCCGGGCAATGAACAATAGGCTGCTACGGGTCTTTTTTCTCAGCAGCGCTGTATACTTCACCCAAGGCATAGAAACACTCCACTCAAAGCGCCTCTTTTATTATCTGAAAGAATCGTTGCGATTCCCGCCGGAAAAGATCATGCTCATTTCCGGCATAATCACCTTTGCCTGGCTCATCAAGCCTGCCATAGGGTACATCATAGATAATTTCCTGAACAAAAGAGTCTGGATCCTCATCTCTTTGTCATGCAGCACGGTTCTGGCGGCCGTTATAGGATCCCGTCATCTTCAACTGGTCTTTCTCATCGGCATGCTGATCACGAGCTCTGCCTGGGCCGCCTTCCGGGATGTATCTGTCGACGGCATCATGTGTGTTGAAGGCAAAAAATACAGCGCCACCGGAAAAATCCAAAGCGTTCAGTGGATATCCATTTCCGTTGCGACACTCATCACCGGCATAGGAGGGGGCTATATTGCCGAAAGATGGGACTACACAACTGGATACCTGTGCCTGATCCCCATCTATATCATTGCCGCGGCATTTGCGTATTTTTATGACACAAAAGAACCTCTCCGCACGGAAACACCGTCGAAATTCATCCAGGACATGAAAACCCTGTTCGGTTCACGAAGGCTCGTGTGGGCCGGACTGTTCGTTTTTTTGTATCAGTTTGCGCCGTCTTTCGGCACGCCGTTATTATTTATCCAGAAGGACGTGTTCAAATGGAGCAAGATCTGGATAGGGACCCTGGGCACCATCGGCACCGTCTTCGCTGTCATCGGGGCCTTGTTGTACTTCAAATTCAGCCAGAAGATCAACCTCAAAAAATGGCTGTTTTTTTCGGTCTTTCTCGGCGCCGTCACGACGTTAAGCTATCTGCGCTATACCCCGGC
>CAZAYJ010000222.1:0-2330 GCA_964489335.1 uncultured Planctomycetia bacterium | reverse complement strand
CCACGTCCGCCCCTTCCTGAGCAAAAAGCATGGCAATCTCGCGACCGATCCCCCGAGCCCCTCCTGTCACCAAAGCCACTTTTCCCTGCAGTTTCATCTCGCTCCTCCGTCCGCTCGGTCTCCGCCAAGAAAGAATATCACCCCGCAGAAACCATCATTGAACAGCCTGGCCTCCGGGAATGTCCTGACCGCCGACCAGGGCCTTCATATCCTCCCATGTCCCCGCGTTAATGACCCTGGCGCTTGAGCTGATCTTCCTCATAAGTCCTTTGAGAACCGACCCGGGACCGACTTCATAAAATTCCGAGACGCCCCGGTCCAGGAGATAGCGCATCGATGCCTCCCAGTAGGTCGTAGAATTTACCTGATTCACCAAGTTCACTTTGATGACAATCGGGTCGGTTTGCTCCTTGGCATCGACATTGCTCACCAAAGGAACATCCGCCGGCTTGAAAGAAATCTTTTCGATCTCAGGCGTCAAACCGTCTCGCGCCGAATTCATCAGGGAACAATGAAAAGCCCCGCTCACATCCAGGGGTATCACGCGTTTGGCGCCGCGGGACAACACAGCATCCGTCAGCGTCTGGGCATATTGTTTTCTGACCGACACGATCACCTGTCCCGGACCGTTAAGATTGGCAACTTCGCCGCCGGCGACCTTGCTTACCTGCGCCACGGCTTCTTTTTCAAGACCCAATACGCAAAGCATCACGCCGGGATTCTTGAGAGCCGCTTCATCCATCAGTTCCCCTCGACGTCTGACCAGCCGTAGTGCATCAGCAAACGTAATAACGTGAGCTGCGACTAAAGCGGAATATTCGCCAAGACTCAGGCCTGCCACGTAATCCGGTTTGATATCGGGACGGAACGTCTGCAGAACGATCATTGCGGCAACGCTCGCCGTCAGGATTGCCGGCTGGCAATTCGCCGTCTTCGTCAACTCCTCGAACGGCCCTTCGAAACAAAGTTTTGAGATAGGAAACCCAAGGATCTGGTCTGCCTCGTCAAAGATCGCACGGCCTAAATTTGAATTTTGATAGAGGTCCAGGCCCATGCCGACCACCTGGGCACCCTGACCTGGAAAAAGAAAGGCTTTTTTCATTTTTGCTTAGATAGAGGGGCTATTTTTGCCACTGGATGACGACCGCTCCCCACACCAGGCCGCCGCCAAAAGCATCCAGGACGACGATGTTACCGCCCTTGATGCGCCCCGACTGATATGCTTCGCACAAAGCTACGGCCGTCGAGGCGCTTGACATATTGCCGTATTTGGCCACGTTGAAATAAATCTTCTCCAAAGGCAGCTTCATCTTGCGCGCGACGGCATCCAAGATACGCAGATTCGCCTGATGAGGGATGAAGCAATCGATGTCCTCGACGCCCAACTTGCATTTCTTGAGCGCACGACAAGCGGCATCCGACATAATCTTGACTGCAAGTTTAAAGACTTCATTACCGCGCATCTTGATAAAATGCAGCCTCTGGTCCACCGTCTCGCGGGACGCCGGCATCCTGCTACCGCCGGCTGGCTGCATCAACAATTCCGTCATCGAACCATCACACCCCATGTAACTGGCCAGTATCCCTCCATTCTCGACAGGCGCCAAAACCGCTGCACCTGCGCCGTCGCCGAAAAGAACACAGGTATTACGATCCTGCCAATCTGTGATGCTAGAGAGCTTCTCGGCACCGATCACAAGGGCGTTCTTATAGGCGCCGCTCCTTAAAAACTGCTGGGCGATCACAAGGCCGTAAACAAACCCCGCGCAGGCCGCGCTCACATCAAAACAGGCGGCGTTCTTGGCTCCCAGCATCTCCTGAAGGAAACAGGCCGTCGCCGGAAAAGACATATCCGGCGTGATCGTCGCCACGATGATCAATTCCACGTCCAACGGCTCGATCTTGGCATTTTTCAATGCATCCTTAGCGGCGTTGAAAGCGAGCATGCTTGTCGATTCTGCCGCGGCGGCAATCCGGCGCTCCTTGATTCCCGTACGCGTGGTAATCCATTCATCGCTCGTCTCTACCATCCCCTCAAGGTCCTTATTGGTCAGGACTTTTTTAGGCACATAGAAACCCAGCCCGATGATGCCGATATTTTTCTTGGATCTTCTCATATGATTAGACTTTTACGAGGAGCTTCCTGGCCTGCTCGGTGATGTTCTCGTTGATATGACGCTCCACTTCCTCTTTGGCGAAACGGATGGCGTTCATGACGGCCTTAGCACTCGAGCGGCCGTGGCCGATGATCACGACACCGTCCACGCCGAGAAGCGGCGCACCGCCGTATTCCGAATAATCAATCTGCTTTTTGAAACGCTTGAAACAGG
>CAZAYJ010000221.1:2226-2337 GCA_964489335.1 uncultured Planctomycetia bacterium | reverse complement strand
CTGGCCAGTGAAAAAGACATCACCAAGACCCTTGACAGGTTCTTCAAGGGGGTGACGGATGGCGAGGAGCTGTCCGCTGTCGCAGAAGAGGAAAAGGGCCGGGACGTCGAG
>CAZAYJ010000221.1:0-2216 GCA_964489335.1 uncultured Planctomycetia bacterium | reverse complement strand
AAGACCGACGGGACGATCGAGCTTGGGGCCGTTGTCGAAGAGAGCGAAAAGGCTCCGATCGTCAAGATCGTCGATTTGATGCTGACGGAGGCTCTAAAAAAGCGTGCTTCCGATATCCACGTCGAGCCTATGGAACACGACCTACGGGTGCGTTACCGCATTGACGGCCATCTCTTTGATGTTTTCCGCCTGCCGAAAAAGAACCAGAATGCCGTTTTGGCGCGTCTGAAGATTATCTCGGGCCTCGATATTACGGAGGCCCGCCTGCCGCAGGATGGCCGCTTCAAGGTCAAGTTGAGGGACCGGGAGATCGATTTCCGTGTCTCGGCTTTACCGACGACCTTTGGCCAGAAATTCGTCTTGCGGACGCTGGACAAGTCCAAGCTTTCCGTCGGGTTTGACTCCCTGGGGATGACGGAGGAGCCGCGTCGCCTGTTTGAGGAGGCAATCACCAAGCCTTACGGGATGATTTTGATCACGGGCCCGACGGGTTGCGGGAAGTCGACGACGCTTTATTCTATCCTGAACAAACTCAACAAGCCGGAGTCGAACATCGTGACGATCGAAGACCCCGTCGAATACCAGGTCGAAGGCATTACGCAGATCGCCGTGAGGCCCGAGATCGGCCTGACATTCGCCTCTGGCCTGAGATCGGTTTTGAGACAGAGTCCCGATGTGGTCATGGTTGGCGAGATCCGTGATTCCGAGACCGCCGACATCGCGATCAAGGCATCCCTGACCGGACAGGTGGTCCTTTCGACGCTCCATACCAATGATGCCGTCGGCGCCATCACGCGCCTTATCGATATGGGCATTGAGCCGTTTCTGGTCGCCTCCAGTCTGATCGTAACGTCCGCCAAACGCCTCTGCCGGCGTATCTGCCAGCGTTGCAAGGAGCCCATCGATATCCCCAAGGAAACATGGAAGAAATTGGGCCTTGACCGCGTCATCAAGCCCGGTGACACGCCGACGTTTTTTAAAGGCAAGGGCTGTCAAGCATGCAATCATTCCGGTTATTTCGAGCGTATCGGGATCCACGAGGTCTTGATGATTGACGATTCCATCCGTGGACTCATCATCCAGCGGGCTTCCACCGGGCACATCAAGGAATTCGCCATGAAGGAAAAAGGGATGAAGACTTTGCGGGATGATGCGATGCTTTTGGTGGTGCGCGGGATCACGACCCTGGAAGAGGCGCTGCGCGCCACGACAGAGGAATAAATCTTTTTGATTTTCTGTAGGCAAGGCCGTTAAGCCTAGTATAATAGGATTCAACAAAGGTGCCGTGATGATGAGTGAACAAAAGGTGCTGGTGATTGATAGTGATGAGGCAAGCTGTGCCCTGATCAAGACGGCATTGACGACGCGGGGTTATCAGGTGACGGTGGCGCTGACAGCGCGTGTGGGCCTGCAATTCTATGAGCAAGACACGCCCGGTGCCGTTTTTATCGATCTGGGTCTCAAAGATCTCGACGTGCGTTACCTTGTGCGTGAATTCCATCACAGGGACGAAGCCATGGCCATCATCATTATGAGTTACCCTGAGACCGCCAACCTCGTTCAGGAGTCGCTGGCACTGGGCGCGACCGATTATCTCTACAAGCCGCTCAGATCCGAGGAAGTTTACTTCAAGGCCAAGCAGGCATTCGATATCAGGAAATTCGTCGTCAACAACAGCCGCGCCCTCAAGGGAATCGAGGAGCGCAATATCTCGCTGCAGAAACAAAATCTCTTGCTTGCGCGCCGTATCGAAGAAAGCACCAAAAATCTGACGCGTCTCTACGAAGACCTTAAAGAGACATACATGCGCACGATCAAGGCGTTGGCGCATGCGATCGACGCGCGGGATCATTATACCTTTTCCCATTCCGACAATGTGACGCGTTACGCCGAGGCGATTGCGCGGCAGATGAATGTGGACCCTGCCTATATTAACGACATCAGGGACGCCTGTCAGTTGCATGACTTGGGTAAGATTGGCGTCCATGACAATGTGCTTAGCAAGCCCTCGGCGCTCACGGACGATGAATTCAATCAGATCAAGCAGCATGCCGAAAAAGGGGCGCAGATCCTGGAGCCATTGAAATTCCTGGACGCTGTCATCACGATCGTCAAGCATCATCACGAGCGCTGGGACGGCAAGGGCTACCCCGACGGGCTCAAAGGCGAAGAGATTCCCCTGGGCGCGCGCATTATGACCGTCGCCGACAGCTACG
>CAZAYJ010000220.1:0-2358 GCA_964489335.1 uncultured Planctomycetia bacterium | reverse complement strand
CGATGACAACGCCTTCAATCCCCGGAGGGACCGTCAGGGACGTATCGCGCACATCACCGGCCTTTTCGCCGAAAATGGCGCGCAACAACCTCTCTTCCGGAGACAGTTCGGATTCCGTCTTCGGCGTGACCTTGCCGACGAGAATATCTCCGGCATCGACTTCGGCGCCAATACGCACGATGCCGTTTTCGTCGAGATTACGCAATGCCTCCTCGGAGACATTCGGGATATCCCGCGTGATCTCTTCATTGCCCAGGCGCGTCTCTCTGGCCTCCAGTTCAAACTCTTCGATATGAATCGACGTGTAAGCGTCTTCCTTCACGAGCTTCTCGCTGACCAATATCGCATCTTCAAAGTTAAACCCGCGCCACGGCATAAAAGCCACCAGAAGATTCTTGCCCAGGGCCAGCTCGCCGTCTTTGGTCCCGATGCCGTCGGCGATCACCTCGCCTTGGCGGACCTTCTGGCCCAGCTTGACGATTGGCTTCTGGTTCACACAGGTATTCGCGTTGGAACGTTTAAATTTCCTTAATTCATAGACCTTGTTGTTGATGGTGATTGCATTGGCATCGACAGCCTTGACTACGCCGTCTTCCTCGGCAATGACGACAGCGCCGGAGTCGATCGCCGCCTTCTGTTCCATGTCGGTACCAACCAGAGGGCGCTCGGTAATCATCAGAGGCACTGCTTGACGCTGCATATTGGAACCCATCAACGCGCGGTTGGCGTCATCGTGCTCTAAAAACGGGATCAGGGACGCCGCCAAGGACACCAATTGCTTCGGCGACACATCCATAAAATCGACTTTCTTGGGAGGCAGTTTGGGGAAATCACCCCTGAGACGGCAGATAACATCTTTTTCCTGGAAATTTCCATCTTCATCCAGGGGACTGTTGGCCTGTGCCAGGGCTTTGTTTAACTCAAGATCGGCCGGGATGTACTCAATCTTTTTCGTGACACGGCCGTCGTCAACCCTGCGATAGGGCGTCTCAAGATATCCCAGGTCATTGACTCTGGCATAAGTCGTCAATGATGCGATCAGCCCGATATTCGGACCTTCAGGCGTCTCAATAGGACAAATACGGCCGTAATGAGACTGGTGGATATCGCGAACCTCAACCCCCGCCCTTTCGCGGGACAAACCGCCCGGCCCCAGCGCGCTCAAACGGCGCTTATGGGTCAGCTCTGCCAAAGGATTGACCTGATCCATAAATTGGGACAGCTGACTTCTGGCAAAGAAGTCGCGGATCTGGCTGGAGAAAAGCTTTGAATTAATCAAATGGTAGATCATGACGGCATCCGCATCCGTCAAAATGGCCAGGCGCTCGCGGATAGACCTCTCCAGCCTTGCCAAACCGATCCTAGCCTGGTTCTGGATGAGCTCGCCGACAGTCTTGACGCGGCGATTGCCCAGATGGTCAATATCGTCGATCTCGCCTTCGCCCTTCTTGAGACCCACAAGATACTGGATCACCCTGATTACCGTCTCGGCATCCAGGATGCGTTTATCGATAGAGACGTTCATGCCAAGCTTTCTATTTAAAATGAAGCGGCCGGCACGGGCAATATCGTATCTTTTCGGATCAAAGAAAAGCCGGTAGAACAACTCCTCGGCCGCTTCGGGCGTCACAGGTTCCGTCGGACGCATCTTGCGGTAGAAGTCGATCAGGGCCTCTTCTTTGTTCTTGGTAAAATCTTTCTTGAGAGTATTGGCGATCTCGGGGACGTCTCCGAAGGCTTTTGTGATCTCCTCGTCGCCGGAGAATCCCATGATGCGCAGGATCTGTGTCGCCGGAAAACTGCGGCGGCGATCCACATAGGCCAAAATCACCTCGTTTAAATCATATTTGAATTCAAGCCACGCTCCGCGGTACGGGATGATGCGACCATAGAAGATCTTTTTGCCGGTCGGATGCTGCTCCTCTTCAAAGCAGACGCCCGGAGAACGCTGCAACTGGCTCACAATAACCCGCTCATCACCGTTGATGATGAAGGAGGCCGTCGGGGTCATCAAGGGCAGCTCCCCGAAATAGACTTCCTGAATCTTGACGTCGTTGGGCGTGATCAAACGCAGATTGGCGCGCAAAGGCGACGCAAAAGTCATCCCTCTGCGGCGGCACTCTTCAACGGAGTACTTCGGCTTTCCGAGGGTGTAGCTGACAAATTCAAGACGAAACCTTTTGTCGAAACTCTCGATCGGGAAAACTTCCTGGAACGCTTCCTGAAGCCCCAGAGATTTCCGCTCTTCGGATCGAACATCAGCCTGCAGGAATTCCTTATAGGACAGAAGCTGCAGGTCCAAGAGGTTCGGCATCGGGTAAATCTCTTTTAATTTGGCAAAACTTTTTCTTTTGCTCA
>CAZAYJ010000219.1:0-2390 GCA_964489335.1 uncultured Planctomycetia bacterium | reverse complement strand
CGCGGGCGTCGTGAAGACGGGCACCCACCACGCTGGGAAGCGCCACGCCGACCTGGCGGGACCCCGCACGGCGGCGAGACTCCGCTGGTCCAGGGCGGCAGGGGTGCGGGTCCGCCGGTGCGCATCGCGCGCCCGCGCAAGTGGCGTCGTCATGCATCCCCCTCCCCGTCGGGCGACGGTGTGGCGCCGTCGGTGACCCGGACGGCCTCGCCATCCCGCCTGCGGACACGGGCTTGCCTCTGGGAAGAGCGGTGTGGCGCGCCGGCGAGCGTCGCCGGAAAATGGCGCGCCGTCAAAAAAGCCGTGATGCCGCCCAAGACAGCCGGGATAAAAAACATGACCCTCCAGGGGATGATACCGCTCAAAAAAAGCCCGCTCAAGTCCGCAATAAACGTGGCGCTGAAAAACAACCCAACAGCTTTACCCCTGCCCGCTGCCGGAGCGTGGTCCGCGATATAAATCAAGGACAACGGCGTGATGGCGGCGGCAAAAACCCCGACAAGGAACCTATAGACAAAGAGCTGAGATATATTACCGGCGATGCCAGAGAGAAAACTGAAAACAGAAAAACACAAGAGGCTTGCGACCGCGATATGCCGGTTCTCAAAGATGCGCGTCAAAGGACCGTAAAGAAGCGCCATGATGCCGTAAGGCAGCATGTAGGCCCAGTTGATGCGGCCCGCCACAAAATCCGAAATGCCGAAATCCAAGGCGATGGCCGGCACGATGGCCGACACCGACGCCACGTTAAACGCGATACAAAACCCCTGCAGGCAGAGGATAAAAAAATCCCGGCGTTCGATGGTCAGGCCTCTTTCTCGATGACGTCCTTGAAGATCTTCAAGTTCTCAACCGAGTGCTTATTGATAAACCCTTCCACCTGTGCGTCGTTAAACTTGGCCTTTTTGTCCATCGTGAAATGCTGGATCCAGGTCAAAATGACGCCGTCAGGAGTCGGCGTATAGAGCCAGATGATTTTCATGTATTCAAAGGGAAATTTTGGATCGAGTCTCTCGGCGTACGCAAAATAATCCTTTTTGAACAGGAGCCTGAAGGACTGCCAGGAACGCCCCTCGTCGTCCGTCAACTGAAAAACGATCTTATTAGCCTCTTTGTTGACAACCTTGGCCTCTTTATACTCGCCGCCGAACAACTCCGTCCATCTCGGAATATCGTTGGAGATATCGAATACCTTCTCATAAGGCGCTTTGATCGTGATCGAATTGCAGGTATGACCCATGATGCCCCCCTCCAATAAAATTCAGATTAATCCTCTATGATGGCAACCGCCCGTGTCCAGCCGGCGCCCGTATCCTTCACCTTGACAGGGAAACAGCATACCTTGAAACCGAAAGGCTTCGGAATATCTCCCAGATGGCCCAGACGTTCCATATGGACATATTCGCGGCGACGGCCCAAAAAATGGCAAGGCCAAATCTTTTGTTTGTCCTTGGTATCAAGAAACTCCTTGAACATCTCGAAGCATGGTCTGTCCAGGCCGATCGTATCGATACCCAGCATCCTGACGCCCTGATCCAGAATATATTCCAGCGCGTCGGGAAGCATACCCACATATTTGTTGACGTAATCCGGCGTCCCCAAAAGTTTGTCGGCTCCGGTATAAAGAAGAACGATATCATTTTTTTGCAGCTTATAGGAAATGCGTTTGAGAGCGGCGACGACCTCAGTCTTGGTGATGTTCTGCGGGTATTTCAGATGCGTAAAATCCAGGACGACCCCCGCGCCATAACACCACTCCAAAGGGATGTCGACGATCTTTTTTGCCGGATGGCCCTGGCACGTCGAGCCGTAATGGAAGGGGGCATCCACATGCGTGCCCATATGGACAGAGGCGTGGACGATCTCCAGAGACAGCATCTCACCGTCAGGAACTTCCTGCGGCCTTGCTACCCGTTCGCCCTTCTGGAAACGCTCCTTGCCGCCCGGCTGACGGGTCATCACGATCTCGTTGAAATGCTCAACGCCCTCGGCGTGCGTGATCCTGTCAATCTTCGCCGCGTGGGTCTCGGCCAGCGTGTCGTCAATGGGCAGGCTTAAATCGATGAACCGCATCTTAACCCTTCTTCTGGTTGATGACACCGACAATCTGGTCGAGCGTCTGGTATTTTGTCACTTCTTTTTCGCCGAGCTGCATGCCGAACTCTTTTTGGAGGGCAATGCAGATCTCGACCATCTCCGTCGAATCGACACCCAGACTCTGTTCCAGAGTCTGACCTTCCTTCAGCTCTTCCGGCTTAACCTTCAACAACTTCACGATCACGTCCTTAACCTTTGCTTTCGTATCCATCCAACCTCCTTAATTCCGCCTCTGGCGGAATTAGACCCTTCGCTTATTTGGTATGGCGAAGGTCTACCCCCTTGTGGGGTTA
>CAZAYJ010000218.1:0-2391 GCA_964489335.1 uncultured Planctomycetia bacterium | reverse complement strand
CGAGATCAAATTTCGATGTGGCCGTCAAGGAACGCGATGACGTCAAATCCAAATTTGATCTCGTGACCAAAGAGCGGGCGAGCGCTGTTGACCGCCTTCAGGAATTAATCAAAGAGAATAAGTCTCTATCGGAAGAAGTGGCGAAGCTCAAGGAGACAGGGGGTGTTTCTTATACCGTCTCTACCACCGCCTCGGAAGACGATGCTTATTGGGCGAAGCTTCTCAAAGACAAGGCCGCGCTGGAGATTGAGGTCCAGAATTTGAAATCCCAGCTGGCGGATGCCCAGCTGAAGGGCGAGAAAGCCATGGAAGAGGGGCGCAAGCTGGACCTCCAGTTTAAGACCGTCAACCAGGCCCGCATGGACCTGGAAAGAAAACTGGTCTATAACGAGAAGCTGGCCGAGAGTCTTTCCGAGGATCTTGTCAGAGAAAAACGTGACAAGAAGGCTATTGCCGAACAGCTCGAGTCAATCCGGCAGGAAAATTTCGAACTCAAGAGTCGTCTGATGGCCCTGGGTGATAAGAAGACGTCTCTGGAGGGTAAGCTTGTGGACCTCCAGCAGGAGCGCGAGATCCTCTCCAAGAGGCGCGCCGAACTGGATCAGATCCTGCAGGAGCGCGTTGACCAAATCATCCAAGTGAAGGACGACCTGAAGGCCGCCCGGACAGAGGCCAAAGAGGCCAGCACCAAGGACGCCAGGGTCGTTCAGTTGCAGCCGATCGTCGTCAAGGCCGCTGAACCTCAGGGCACGACGCCGGGTGTCAAGCCGGGTGCCGGCCAGATTCTGGCCATCAACGAAGAGAATAATTTCGTGATTGTCGACTTGGGCGAGCAGGATGGCGTCAAGGTTGGCCAGACATTCAACGTTTTCAGAAATACAGAAAAGATTGCAAGTTTAGAGGTGATCCAGATCCGTAAAGAGATCTCGGCGGCCGACATTAAGTCAGTGACGCCGGGCTCCAAGCTCAAGATCGGCGATCTGGTCAGCTAGTCTAGGTTAAGGTTAAGCCTGTTTTGCGCAACCCCGGCGGCTGGCCCGCAAGGGCCGCGCAGGCAGGCAGGGTTAAGGTTGAGAAGACCTGATTCTTTCCCCTCTTTCTTGACCATGGAAAGAACTATTTTTTGAGGGGGCCGATGGCAAGAAAAAAAGGTGTCAGCATTCAAGCCGCGGCGCAGGCGGCGGGCGTTTCCATCACGACGGTCTCCCGCGTCATCAATAAATTTCCAACCGTTAAGGACGCCAATCGCAGGAAGGTTGAGGAGGCGGTCCGCCGTCTGAATTTCAAGCCTAATCTGGCCGCGCAAAGGCTGGCCAGCGGGTCCAATTATACGATCGGCCTTGAGATCCCGCGCTATGAAGGCATCTTCTATTCCTTCTATGCTATGGAGATCTTCCGCAGCGTCGGTATCGCCTGTGACGCCCTTCGCGTCGACTTCCTGCTGCATCTGACGGACGGCAAGACATCCGTGAACGCCGCGGCCGTCGGAGGCGTTGTTTTTGCCGATGTGATCAATAATCGTCACCACGTTGAAGATTTTCTGAACGCCGGGACCCCCGTGGTCCTGATGAATTATCTGGCCAAGGACGTGGAGGTTTCCAGCGTCAGCGTTGACAATGCCGGAGGGGCCAAGGCAGCGGCAGAGTATCTGATCCACCTGGGCCATAACCGGATCGCTTTTGTCACAGGGGATATGGCCACACAGGCGGCCCAGGATCGCCTGGACGGCTATAAAGCCGCCCTTAAGGAAGCGGGCATCGCGATATCCGACGATGGGGTGTTGCGGGGGGATTATTCGCGCAAGTCCGCACGCGCCGCGGCCGAGAGGATCCTTACTCTGGAACCTCGGCCGACAGCCGCAGTGGTCTCTTCCGACGACATGGCCATGGAGATGGTTTCTTTCTTTATCGAAGGAGGCCTCAAAGTCCCTGAAGATATATCTATCGTGGGGTTTGACGACGATCCCGTCTGTCTTTACGGCCCTGTGGCTTTAACGACGGTCCGTCAGCCCATCAAAGAGATGGCCCATGCGGCGGTCAAAGAGCTTTATTTGCGTATGCAGGATCCCGACCGCCAGGTTAATAAGATCATTTTGCCGACGGAGCTTGTCGTCAGGGATTCCGCCTGTCCGCCGAAAAGGCCGGCATAGGGGCGCGGGGTCTTGCCGGGACAGTCGAAACCATGAGCCTGATTTTGAAAGACCTTCAAAAGAATTTTCTGGCGACCGGTGTGGGGAGCCTCTCGATTGCCGATCCGCAGGCCGCCGTCGACAGCGTCCTGGGGAGCTTCCAAAAGCATATTCCGTTTTGGCCGCAGTTGCCCCGTCGTTCTTTTTGTGAGAACATGTATGTCCAGTTCAGCGAGCGGTTTCCCGGCATTGTCCTGGAAAAG
>CAZAYJ010000217.1:0-2443 GCA_964489335.1 uncultured Planctomycetia bacterium | reverse complement strand
CTGATCAGTCCGGTGGTGGACCTGGAGACTCGTAGCGCGCCTATTGAAATCACCATCGATAACAAGGACGGCCTTTTGAAATCGGGGATGTTTGCCGAAGTGAAACTCGTTGTTGAAGTGCATAAAAAAGTCCCGGTTGTCTTGAAAGAGGCTCTTATGGGGAAAGGGGATAACCTCTACGTTTATGTCGTCGAAGACCATAAGGCTTTGATGAGGACCGTCAAGACGGGCATCCGGTATGCAGAATTAGTCGAGATCACAGAGGGTGTCAAAAGTGGCGATGTTGTGGTGGTCATGGGACAACAAAGATTGCATGACGGCGTTTCGGTCGAAACCGAGGAGTTAAAATGAGTCTGCCTGAATTTGGGGTCAGAAGACCCGTCAGCAACCTGATGATATTCAGCGCCATCGTCATTTTGGCTTTTTACAGCCTGACGAGGATCGGCATCGATATCATGCCGGAGATTGAGCCGCCGATTATTTCTGTCATCGCCGCCTATCCGGGTGCCAATCCTCAGGATGTCGAGATTAAAGTGACAGAACCCCTGGAGAACCAGTTGGCGACGACACCAGGTTTGGAAAAAATCACGTCGCGTTCCATGGAGGGAGCTTCCGTTATTTCCTTGAAGTTCAAATGGGGAACGAATGTGGATGAAGCCTCTAATGACATCCGGGACCGCATCGAACTGGCCAAGCGTTATCTTCCAGATATCCCCGATGAAATGGATAATCCTTTTCTCTATAAGTTCAATACAGCCAATATTCCTATCGTTTTTTTCGGCATCACGGCTAATCAGACTTATCCGGAGCTCTACGATCTTATTGATAATTCGGTAGGGGATGCTTTGAGACAACTGCCAGGTGTCGGGACGGTCAATCTTTTTGGCGGTCTTCAGAGGCAGATCAACGTGTGGATTGACAGGGAGAGGCTGGAGGGATACGGATTTTCCATTCTGGACATAACGAAGGCTCTCGGCAAAGAAAATATTACCCAGCCCGTCGGCAACATCAAAATAGGGTTGACGGATTATCTTCTGCGGCTTCCTGGGGAATTTGCGACCCCCGATGAGATCAATTCTGTGATTCTGGGCAAGTCCGGCGGCAAGATCGTCTACCTGAAGGATGTCGCACGCGTTGAGGACGGCTTTAAGGAAGTTACCATGATCGTGCGTATCAATAAGAACCCGGGCCTTTTGATGCAGGTGCAGAAACAGACGGGAACGAATACAGTCGAGGTGGCTGAGCGCGTCAAGAAGAAGGTCGCTGAACTCGAGAAGACGCTGCCCTCAGATGTCCATATGCAGATCATTTTTGATACATCCGAAGATATCATTAATTCGCTCAACAGTCTAACGTCATCTGTCTGGGTGGCGATTGTTTTAGTCATTTTCGTGGTGTGGTTCTTCCTGAGGCAGTCTGCTCCCAGCATGATCATCGCCCTGACGATCCCCTTCTCGCTTTTAATCACGTTTATTTATCTATTTTTGAGCGGCAAGACCATTAATACAATCAGTCTATCTTCGGTAGCTATCGCAAGCGGCATGGTCGTGGACAACGCTATCGTCATTGTTGATAACATCCATCGACGAATGGAAAAAGGGAATAGACCGCAGGAAGCAGCCGTTTTTGGCGCCAATGAGATGTTTTTGGCGATAGCCGCATCCACGATGACGACCGTGGTGGTCTTTATGCCTATGTTGTTTATTTCGGGTGTTGTCGGCATCATGTTTGGGGAATTAGCAATTATCGTTATCGTTACCCTCTTGGCGTCTCTTTTTACGGCCGTTACTTTTAGCCCCATGCTTTGCGCGAAGTGGTTAAGGGTAAGTTCTCTGTCGCAGAGAAAGAATAACATCTTTGGAAAGTTTTATGATTTTTCCGAAAGGATATTTACGTCATGGGAAGATTTCTATGCTCGTGCCCTTGAGCGGTGTTTGAGGCACAGGAAATTCACCTTGATAGGTTTTTCCGTTATTTTTGCCTGCAGTCTTCTGTTAGCGCCTTTTGTCGGCAATGAATTCATTCCCGAGGAGGATTCCGGCGACGTCAGGGTGACAGTCCAGCTTCCTATTGGGACACGGGTCGAGGAATCTGACAAGGTGGCGAAAAGAATCGAGGATATTTTTGTCAACGAGGTCCCGGAAAGGCGATATCTGTTCGTCAGGAGTGGCCAGATGGCCGGCGCCGCCAGGATGTCGGGTCAGGCGGCTGGGAGTCATATTGTTTTTGCTGGCGTCAAACTGGTGTCCAAAACTGAGCGAAAACGTTCCGTCAAGGAAGTCGGTCAAACCGTCAGACGGGAGATTGCCAAGATTCCCGGGGTCTTGAAGGTTGATATTACGACAGGCAATCCTCTGGGACAGCTGATTACGGGAACGGGGGGTAAGAGCATCCAGGTTGAGATCCTCGGCCATTCTTTTGAGGATACGGATGCCGTTGCCAA
>CAZAYJ010000216.1:0-2470 GCA_964489335.1 uncultured Planctomycetia bacterium | reverse complement strand
CCATCAAAAATGACTTGCTCTGAAAATTCCTTTTGGTTACAATGATATTGTTTTACCGCGTTAGAAATATAATCTCTAACGGGGGAATCATAAGTTAAGAGGTATCCCGGAGAGGTCAAGCTGTGTCCTGCCAAAAGAGACGGGATATTTTTTTAGTGCCAGGCAGGGCATCCTGGGCTATGATGGGTTAAGCCCGAAAAGGCTCATCTGAAGACGTTATAGAGAAAGGGTATATGGCTTTTGAACAGGATAGAGGCGGCATAGAGCGCAGACAGGAAGTCCGGCAGGAAACGCTGGATATGATCTATAATTTTATCCGGCGCGGCATTAAAGAGCGGGCGACCGATGTCCATTGGGAACCTATTGTGGATTCGGGAGAAGAAGAAATTGTCGTGCGCTTTAGGGTCGATGGCATCCTCAAGGATATTGAACGCATCAACCATGAGAAGACGAGACTCGGTTCCCTGATTAACGCCATCAAGATTATGTCGGTAATGGACCCTACCAAGAGGCGTCGCGAGCAGGACGGCCGGTTCACGTTTTTATTTGAAAACGTGGAATACGACGTCAGGGTCGCGACCATGCCGACCATCCTGGGCGAGAAGATCGTCATGAGGTTGATGGACCGCAATAAATATTGCATGAACTTAGACGATCTGGGGATGTCGCAGGATATCCAGCATAGCCTCAATGAGATGATCTACAAGCCTGAGGGATTCGTCGTCATCAGCGGGCCCACCGGCTCCGGAAAGACGACGAGCTTGTATTCGATCATCAAGCACATCTACACACGCGAAAAGAACATCTGCACGATCGAGGATCCCGTGGAGGTCAAATTCCCTGGGATCAACCAGATTCAGGTGGACCATGAGTTCGGCATGACATTTGTTTCGGGATTGCGCGCTATCATGCGTCAAGACCCGAATATCATCGCTGTCGGCGAAATCCGGGATGTTGAGACCGTGCGCACGGCATTGCAGGCGGCCCTGGCGGGTTCGATGATTTTCTCGACGCTGCATGCCCGCGACGCCGTCAATACGATCGTGCGTCTCCTGGATATGGGCGTTGAACCTTTCTTTTTGGCGACAGCTCTGACAGGCGTCGTGACACAGCGTCTCGTAAGGCTTTTGTGTAAGATCTGCAAGGGGAAGGGATGCATGCAGTGCGCCAACACCGGCTACAAGAAGCGCACGGGGATCTTTGAGGTATTGCGTATCAACGAGCCCTTGCGTCAGCTGATCCTTCAAAAGGCATCGTCGAACGAGTTGAGGACGGTCGCCCTGGAGCAGGGGATGATGCCGTTTTCCAAGTCCATCGAGCCTCTCATCGCGCAGGGGGCGACAACCAAAGAAGAAGTGGACCGCGTCCTGGCGCTGGAATAGACTCTTATGGCAAAGATCCCGAGAAAATTAGGCGACCTTCTTGTCGAAAACGGCTTATTGACCGAAGCTCAGCTTTTGGAGGCTCTGGAGACCCAAAGGCGCGAGAAAAAACTTCTGGGCGAGATTATTGTCGATCTGGGCTTTACGACAAAAGACAAGCTCGACAGCACGCTGGCCCGCCAGTACGGGTCCCGCCTGGGCGAGTTTTTGATCGGTAGAGGGTTGATCAGTTTTGACCAGCTTCAGTCGGCCATGGATGAGCAGAGAAATTCCATGAAATCGCTGGGAGAGATTTTGATCGACAAGGGCTATATCGCCGAGGCGGACCTGATGGAAGGGCTTTCCCTGGAGTATAATCTGCCGTATGTGCGCCTGGCGGAGCAGGATATCTCTCCCGAGGCCGTTTCGTGCATTCCCATGGATGCCTTGAGAAAATATTGCGTTTTTCCGATCCGCGTTGAGAACAATATGCTCGTCGTGGCCACGGCTAATCCGGAAGATTTTATCGCCGAGTCCGACCTGAAATTCCTCTCCGGGATGTATGTCAAGTTTGTGCTTTCCTCGAAGTCCGAGATTCTTTCCTTCCTCGAATAAGCCGGTGATCAGGCGACAAAACTCCCGTTTGCGGCCGTTAAGTTTTTTAGAGGGCAAGATCTAACTTTTCAGCTTGATTTGCTCCATGATTGTATAGGCGGGGCCTTTGGGACTAAGAATGCTTTCAAATAACGTGATATTGTCTATGTTGAAAGCGGGATGTTCCATGGCAGCCTGGAATTTTTGGGCGGCGTCGGCCAGGGCCAGGCGGTTGCGGGGCGAGCGGAGCCTGGCTAAGGTGATATGGGCTTTGAAAGGCCTGTTTTCTTTTGCGAATCCGATGCCTGAAAGAGAGTTTTCCAGCCTCTGGGCGATACGTTCCAGGCGTTTTTCCTTATCAGCGAGAGAAACCCATAAGATGCGCGGCGCCGCAAGCGAAGGGAACCCTCCGAATGCCTCCAGGGTCGTCGGTAAGGGGGGCGTATTCTCCGCGGCGGCTGTCATGGTTTTGCGGATGGCCGGGATCATTTCAGATGAAGTCGCGCCGAGGAATT
>CAZAYJ010000215.1:0-2479 GCA_964489335.1 uncultured Planctomycetia bacterium | reverse complement strand
TGTCCAGGTCTTGGAGGGGCAGGCCAGGCTTTTGATCGGTGACGACGAGGTCGTCGTGTCAGCCGGAGGTCTCGTCATCATGCCGGCAGGCGTGCCTCATGCGGTATTTGCCAAGGAGCGTTTCAAGATGTTGTTGACGATGATCAGAGAAAAATAAAATTATCCACAGGGAGCTTTATGCGTTCATACTATTTTGCCTTAATGACGGCCGTCCTCTGGGGCTTGGTGCCGGTGTTTGAAAAAATGGGGTTGTCGCGGCTGACGCCCGCCGCGGGTATCTTTATCCGGTGTCTGGCGGTTTCTTCGGGGGCGATCGTGCTTCTGGTCGCGCGCCCACAAATTCTGTCCGAACTGGCACATACGCCTTTGCGCAACATCGGTCTGATCGTCTTTGGCGGTTTTACCGCTAATTTTATCGGTCAGTTGTTGTTTTATAACGCGCTTAAAGACGGTGATGTGTCCCGTGTCACTCCTATTGCAGGGGCTTATCCTTTGATCGCTTTTCTTTTGGGGGTCCTTGTTTTAGGGGAGACACTGACAGCCGCCAAGATGTTTGGGATTGGTTTCATCCTTTTGGGGGTATTTTTATTGCGATGAAAAATGATGTGAAAGCCCTGATTTATCGCGGACGCGTATTCGATCTGGTCCGACGCCGCAGACGCCTGCCGGGAGGCTGCACGGCAGACGTAGAGGTCATTGAGCATCCCGGAGCGGCCCTGATCGTCCCTTTCTTAGACAGGGACCGCGTGATTCTTCTTAGGCAGTTCAGGCCTGCTATCAATCGCTGGCTTTATGAGTTTCCCGCCGGCACGCGGGAAGATCATGAATCGCTTCTGAATTGTGCGCGCCGTGAGATTCGGGAAGAGGCGGGGTATGCCGCGTCCCGGATCTCTTTCCTGGGGAAGATATATCCCGTTCCGGGTTATGCCACGGAACAAATATCCATTTATAAAGCCGAAGGGCTTAAAATGTCCCCGGGAGCCAAAGACCGCGATGAGGTCATCCATGCGAAGATTTTTACCAGGCGCGGAGTTCAACAGCTCTGGCACAAAGGCCTGATCCGGGATGCCAAGACGATCTGCGCCCTGGCTCTTTGCGGCTGGCTGTGAAGGAAGAACGGCGCGGTCACAAGGCTTTCCTTTGCAGGATACGGATATCGTGATAAAATATATTTAAAGTTATTTTGAGAGGAAAAGTTATCTGTTATAGGCAAAGTCAAATGGAGGTGGCTATGGCAGAGTTGGATATCTTCCGCATGGTGAGTCTGGTGGCAGGAGTCATCGGTCTGGCAGTTGCCGTGGGCGTTATCCTTGCGCCCCGCGCGATACACAAGATAGAAAAAGGATTAGACAAGTCTTTTTCCCTGGAACGCGTGGAAAAGATGCTGAACGAGCGCAAAGATCTGACCGAAGCGCTTTTGCAACGGCCGCGCGTCTTCGGTTTCATTCTTCTGGCGATTTCTTTTCTTCTGTTGTTGTCCAGCCTGCTCCTCTTCTAAGTCCGTACAGCTATGAAGATATATTTTCATTCACAGCGTTTTCAGCCTGTCGGCTGGAAACAGAAGGTGGCTGTTTTTTTTGTCATGCTGGCTGGCTTGGCGTTTTTGGCCGGCGGCTTCCTTCTGGTGGTCCTCGTGGTGCGATGGGCATTTGCGCAAGGGATTTTCTTCGGCCTTGTGTTCCTTTCTCTTGTTTTCCCCTTGATCGGCCGTTTTCTCTTTTTCCTCTTTTTGATCGGCCTGCCCGCTTTCTTGTCCTGGCTTTTTTCCTTGGGAAACTCCCGACAGGAGTCCAAAGATGATGATGTAATTGACGTCCCTCACAAAATCGTAAAATGATATAACTACTTATTTTACATATAGTTAAGTTTTTTTTGTAGACAGATGCCGAAAGCGGCATCTGTTTTACAGTTTTTTGCAATGAAGGCCTCTGATGGGATTGACTCCTGTCCTGAACTCTGCTATAGTATGCCCCGTTAGCAATCATGATTTTAACGGCGTAAGCTTCGTTAAGATGGTTGATTTTGAGAGGAAAATACCTGTTATAGGCAAAATCAAGGAATAAACGTTCACCCCTCGTCTAAACGCTCGGAAATTTTTCACCAGGACTAGGCCGTCGGCTTCGCCAGGACGGCCATCCGGTGTAAAATTTCTTTCGCAGGCTCGGGGTTGATTTTGAGAGGAAAATACCTGTTATAGGCAAAATCAAGAGGTGACGCATGATTGAACGCTATTGTCTGCCGAAGATGGCGAAGGTGTGGAGCGAGGAACATAAGTTCGACACGATGCTGGCTGTAGAGCTTTGTGTGTGCGAAGCCTGGCAGAAGCTGGGCCGCATTCCTAAAAAATCCCTCACCGCCATCAAGGCCAAGGCCAAGATCGACATCCAGAAGATCAAAGAGATTGAAGAGAAGACCAAACATGATGTCGTCGCCTTTGTCAATAATCTTTCCGAAAGTCTCGGGGCTGACGCCAAATACA
>CAZAYJ010000214.1:0-2480 GCA_964489335.1 uncultured Planctomycetia bacterium | reverse complement strand
TCGGAAGTCTATCTCTACCTGAACACGGGCAAACATAACTTTATCGCTCGCGTCGGTGCCCATGACAGGCCTGCGGTCAATGCAGACATGGACCTTGTTTTTGATATGAGCAAGGTTCATTTCTTTAACGCAGACACCGAAAAGACCATTGTATAAACCCGCAAGAACTTTCTGTATCCTGGCGTTTTTCTCTCTCCTTGCCGCTCTCGGCCTGATTTTCTTTGTTTCCCTGGTTTTTTTTGTGCGGTTTTTCGTCTGGGTCATCCTTGGTTACTGTCTTTTGTTCATTGTCCTTCTCTTGCGGTTTCAATCCAGCCGGTCTATCCTGACCCGTCTGGGTTTGAAAAAAGAGGAGGTCCTTGAGACGTTTAATATTGCCGAACAGGAGATTGCGCGCCTGGGGAATTTGCGGATTTCGCTCGAGAAAAAGATTAAAAGTTACGAACGCCTTGAGAAATTTACCCAGAGCCTTAATAACGAGATATCCCTGGATCGTATCTGCGAGATCGTTGCCGACGAGCTTTTTGAGCTGTTCGATGCGCGGGGCAACGTCCTCTTGTATCTGGTCAATCCGGCGACTCACCGGTTGGGATTGAAAGTTCTCAGGCGCGAAGACGCCTCGATCCGCATCCGGGAGAAAACGGGTGATCTGTTTGACGCCTGGGTTCTGCGGCACAACCAGCCGCTTCTGGTCGAATCGGCGTCTAATGACTTCCGATTCGATCCCGAGCGCATGAAGGCGGAGGTAAGGCGTCCAGTCGAGTCCTTGATGGCCGTTCCCCTGGAGACGGAGTCGCAAACGCTGGGGATATTGAGGATCGACGCCAGGGCGGAGCGCCAATATTCTTCCGACGATTTACGGCTGCTCTCCGTTATCGGGGACATCGCAAAGCTTGCCATTGAAAATGCTGTCTATTTCAGCCAGATGCAGGCGCTTTCCATTACGGACGGCCTGACGGGTATTTATCTGAGGCGTTATGCCATTGACAGACTCAAGGAGGAATTCCTGCGGGCCCGCCGTGAGAATTCGTGTATTTCTTTCCTCATGCTCGACATCGACCATTTCAAGGCCATTAATGATACCTACGGCCACATGGCGGGCGATGCCGTCCTGAAGAAGATAGCCCAATGGCTTAAAGTTTCCTTCGATCTTCCGGGACAGCTGGTATTCCGCTACGGCGGGGAGGAGTTCGGCGTGATCCTTCCTGGCGTCCAAAAAAAAGAGGCTGTCCGGCTGGCCGAGGGCTTTCGGCGTTCATTATCCGACAAGGATGTCAGTTTGAGGCGCGAGAAGATCGCGGTCCGCGTCTCTCTGGGGGTTGCGTCATTTCCGGATGATGCCGCGGAGGAAAGAGAACTCGTTCAGGCCGCCGATGACGCCCTGCTTAAGGCCAAACGATCTGGGAGGGACAAGGTATGCCCTTCTTAACTATTACTGTTTTTCTGATTTTGGCTGTTGCGGCATGGTTGTGTCTGTCGCGTTTCCTGGCTGGTGAAACCTCCGAAAGGGAATCCGATCTTGCGTCCTTGGCGGCTTCTCTTCAGCAGACTTTGACTTCTAAAAAAGACATAGAGCGGGACATTGTGTCGTTGAACGCAGTCCTTTCCCGGACCTTGAGGATGTATGAGGCGGCACGCGATATCTGCGCAACGCTGGATGAGACAAAACTGTTCGAGCGCTTCAAGGAAGATTTGAAAAAATTAATCGACTACGAAGAATGCCGGCTTTTAAAGGACGAAAAGGATGTTGCCTCGTCCAGTGTAGGGTCGCAGGATTTTCTTGAGCCCCTGACGGTTTCCGATACCCATTTCGGCTATCTCTATGTCAAAGGTGTTTGCGGCGGCGACAGGCCTTATTTGGGGATCCTGGCCAGGCATTTTGCCCTCGGTCTCAAGCGATCCAAGCTTTACAGGATGACACAGGAGTTGGCGATTACTGATAGTCTGACCGGGCTTTTCACGCGGCGCTATGCCATGGAGCGTCTTGGCGAGGAGCTGAAGCGTTCCGAAGCGCAAGGGATGCCTTTGTCGTTTTTTATGATTGATGCCGATAATTTCAAGGAGTGCAATGATCGTTACGGCCATATTGTGGGCGACATGGTTCTGATGGAGATCAGCCGGCATATCAGGGATAATGTCCGCGAGATTGATATGCTGGCGCGTTTCGGCGGGGAGGAATTCATGATTTTTGCGCCGCGGACGAATAAGGAGAGCGCCTTATTGATCGCCGAACGTATCCGCCGCAGTATTGCTGAGTCGGTTATTCATGCTTACGATGAGCATCTGAAGATAACGGTCTCTATCGGGCTGGCGGCATTTCCCGAGGATGCTGCAAGGGTGGATGATCTCATCGGTAAAGCGGATTGGGCCCTTTATCAGGCCAAAAAGCTGGGGAAAGACCGCGTCTACACGTTCGGGACCTTCAAGGAATCCCTTTAAACGTCAGCTTAGATATTTTTTTGTCATCAAGGGCGGCATCG
>CAZAYJ010000213.1:0-2524 GCA_964489335.1 uncultured Planctomycetia bacterium | reverse complement strand
CCTGGGCGCGCGCATTATGACGGTCGCCGACAGCTACGACGCGATGGTCTCGGCCCGGCCCTACCGCAAGGTGGGCATGATGAAATCGGAGGCCATCGAGGAAATCAAGAAAAACAGCGGCCTGCAGTTCGACCCTAAGGTGGTCGAGGCATTTTTGAAAGTCGTCGATACATTTGTGTAACAGACGGCCGCGGCCGGCCAGGAGAAGAACATGGCACTCTACAGCTATGTCGCAAAAGACAATCAGGGGATGAGGTTGACGGGGCTCATCGAGTCTTCGAGCGAGCAGGATGCTATCGCTACGCTACACAAGAGAAGTCTTATCGTCATCTCCGTCAGGGAAGAGAAAGCCAAAAAGATTTCCGAGAAGGGGGTCAAGCTCGACGACCTGGTTATTTTTTCGCGCCAGTTGGCGACGATGGTGGAGAGCGGCATCACGCTGGTCCAGGCGCTCAGCATTTTGAGCGAGCAGGCCGAGAGCAAGACGCTTTCGGATGTCACGCTCAAGATTAAAGAAGACATCGAAAGCGGCTCCAGTCTTTACGAGGCCCTCAACAAGCATCCGAAGATTTTTTCGAACCTCTATGTCAACATGGTGAAAGCAGGGGAGGCTTCTGGTCTGCTGGATGAGATTCTCGACCGCCTGGCCAGCTATCTGGAAAAATCAAGCGCTCTGCAAAGAAAAGTCAAGTCTTCACTCGTCTATCCCATCGTCGTCATTTCCATGGCGGTGTTGATTACGATTGTCCTTTTGGTCAAAGTGGTCCCAACGTTCAAAGGAATTTTTGCATCCCTGGGAGGTACTCTGCCTTTGCCCACCCAGGTGTTAATTTTGATTTCCGATACGTTGCGCCGTTTTTTCCCTTTTGTCGTCGCCGCTTTTGCTGTCCTGGGTTTCGCGTTTAAAAAATATATCGATACGCCCCGCGGGCGCTATCAACTTGATACGGGCTTGCTGCGTATGCCGCTGTTCGGGCCCCTCCTGCGCAAGGTCGTCGTCGCCAAGTTTTCCCGGACGCTCTCGACGTTGGTCCGCAGCGGCGTCCCCATCCTCAATGCCCTGGAGATCGTCGGCAAGACTTCGGGTAACCTCGTCGTCGAAGAAGCGGTCATGAATGCACGGACGTCCATCAAGGAAGGCGAGCCCATTGCGGATCCTTTGTCCAAGAGCGGCGTCTTCCCGCCCATGGTCGTACGCATGATCTCCGTCGGAGAACAGACGGGACAATTGGAAAAGATGCTGACTAAGATCGCCGACTTTTATGACGAACAGGTCGATGCGGCGGTGTCGGGCCTGACGTCTATGATCGAGCCTGTGGTGATCGGTTTTCTGGGGATCATTATCGGCGGCATCGTCATCGCGCTCTTCATGCCTATCTTCAAGATCACCGAGCTTATCCGATAGCGGCGGCTTAGACAGGCAAGGGTCTCTTTGTCGCTTTTGCGGCCGGACGGTGGGGTGCCCCCTTGAATCCAGAAAAAGAGGTGTTATACTTATAGTAGAAAAATGGATCGAAAAGGTAAACCATTCCGTGCCTTTCGGGCACGGGACCTCTTCTTTTTGAGAGGCTCGAAAGAGTGGGGCACAAAGCTACAGGGCCTAATCGTATTTTATAAACGATGGCAGCCAGCTGCCGAAGCAAGGCGCATGTGCACCTATTCCCAGGGACTTCTTGAAATAAGGGAATAGGTTTTTTTATGCCTATTGTCGAAGGATATTATAATAAATATTTATTGACAATAGGGAAGGGGGTGAGATAAAATTGTTGTAACTTGTTGGCAGGCTTTACGCTTTCGAAAACAGTAAGGTCTAGTTGTACCATCTTTGAGAGTTGAGCGGAGGGTTAATCCATGCCGAGAAAGGAGGAAAGAAATATGCGCTCCAGAAAAGGTTTCACCCTTGTTGAAATCATGATCGTTGTGGCCATCATCGTTCTTTTGGCTGCGATCGCGATCCCGAACCTCTTGAGGGCCAGGTTAAGCGCCAATGAGGCGACGGCAATCGCGGCGATGAGGACATTGAGCACCGCCATGGAATCATACAGGGCGGCCCAGTCTCCACCGGCCTATCCGACGGCTTTGACAAACCTGAATGCATCCAACCCGCCGTACATTGATTCTGTTTTGGCGGGCGGCAACAAGTCCGGTTACACGTTTACGCTGGCTGGCGGCGGCAATACATACAGTATTGTTGCTACGCCTCAGACGGAGAACGTGACGGGTGTCAGGTCGTTCTTTGTCGATCAGTCGGGTGTTGTGAGAGTTGGCAATACCACTGCCGGCACACCGATCGAGTAATCTGTTCAGGAACAAAAAAAGCGGCTGCTTCGCGCAGCCGCTTTTTTTATGCCTGCTTATGCCTGCATATGCAGGCATAAGCCTGCACCGCACTTCCTTCGGTACCTTCTTTCCTGTCAGTCCTTCGGGCTTGAAAAGTGAGTAAATTCCGTTGACTTTTACAGTAATGCCATTAATATAGATTTATTAATATTTTATATGGCGGCTAGACTAGGTTTTGTCGCTG
>CAZAYJ010000212.1:0-2559 GCA_964489335.1 uncultured Planctomycetia bacterium | reverse complement strand
TAATATTCTTATATTTTGCAGAAAATACTCTATGGGGCGCCAGGGACTGCCAATAAAAAACGCTAATGTCCGCTGAGTATTCGCGGACATTAGCGTCATGGCCTTGGCGCAAATTCGCGCCTAAAAATCTTCGATATCTATGATTTTGTTCTTGATGGCGTACTTGATGAGATCGCTGGTGCGGTGAAGACCGAGCTTCCTGAGCATATTATTCTTGTAATTCTCAACTGTCCGCGGACTCAGAGACAAAAGGCCAGCAATCTCCTTGGCGGCTTTGCCTTCGGCGACAAGCCGCAGGACATCTGTCTCTCTGTCCGTCAAGAGACCCTGTGCAGCCATCTCTTCCTGCGGGCCGGAAACCTTTTTCAGAAGATAATCGGAGGCCTGGGCATCCAGATAGACCTGGCCTGAAACAATTTTGCGCAGAGCCAGAGGCAGATCATCCGCCGCGTTCTCTTTGCTGAGATAACCCTTGACGCCGGACTGCAACGCTTTCAGGACATACGCATTGGCTTTATGGACGCTGATGATGAGGATCTTGGTCGAAGGGCTCTTCTTCAACACCTGCTCGATAATCTCGAGCCCTGTCTTCTTGGGCATCGTAATGTCCAAAAGAAGAATGTCGGGCTTCAGCGCGCCTATCTTTTCCAGGGCTTCTTCGCCGTCTTTGGCCTCACCGATCACCTCATAATCCGGCTGGCGCCGCAGGATCGTCTTGATCCCTTCGCGGATGATGTCGTGGTCATCAACGATAAAAATAGTATGCGCCATGTTTCTCCTGATGCCTTCCTGCGGCGGGTGCCGCCTTTCTTACCTCTGCGACAAAACCGGATCAACGGACAGGCAACATTACTTCCAACCTTGTCCCGCGGCCGCGCTCGGAATGGATCTCGAGTGTTCCGTCCAAAAGTTCGATGCGCTCTTTCAGCCCCTGAAGGCCCAGCTTCAGCTTATCCTCTTTGCGCCTCATGGGTCTCTCCCTCTGCGTGTCTACATCGAAACCGATACCGTCATCCGTAATGGTCAAAAATATCGTCCTCCCATCCTGCCGCAAGAGGATATCAACATGATTCGCTTGCGAATATTTGGCGATGTTTGTCAGGGACTCTTGGACCGCGCGATACAAGACCAGCTTTTCCTGCGTCGAAATCGCCGGCTCTTCCGCCGGCAGATGGGATGTGTAGTGCGCCTGCGTCATGTCCCTGTTTTGGACGATCAGGCCGTTGATGCTCTCAAGGAGCCCTACCTCGTCGATCTCCGGAGGCCTGAGGATCTCGGAAATGTTATGCGTCTTGCTCATCAGGGCATCAAGGATCCCCTTGGCCTTCAGGATCTTCTCTTTGCTCTCGACCTGGCTGGCCGATGTTTCTTTTTCCACGAGCCCCAGGTAAATCTTAAGGGCGCTTAAATCCTGCCCCATCTCGTCGTGAATCTGTAAAGAAAGATTATTGCGCTCCTCTTCCTGCGCGGTGACAAACCGCCGCCACAGCTCTTCCCGGTGCCGCTGGTCGTGTTTCATGCGACGATACGTCAGGTACGCTGTCCCCAGTCCCAGGAAAATCGCAACAGCCAGAGACCACGACAAGAAGGTAACGGCCCGCCGGCGCCCCGCGTCTGCCACCTCAAGCTTCCGGTCGAGATTTTGCAGAATATCGCGCTGGATAGGGTTTTCAAGAAAAGCATCTATCCAAAAAAGCTTGTTTTCAAATTCCCTCTGGATGCGGTCCAGGACCTGGCGGGACTTCGCCTTCTCGTCGTTTGACGACAGACGGTCCATGTTGTCAACGAGACTGATGATGCTGTCACCGAGCTTGCGGAGCTGTTCCTGGCTGGACCGAACCGTTTCTCCCCACTGGCGCTCTTCCTGTGAGACAGCCAGAGATAGATATTCCCCGAGGTTTTGCTCAAAATTATTTGAGGCGGACGACACAGGGTCCTGGCGCTGAACAATGCCTGCAGCCTCAAGATAACGGGTATTGCGCCAGGAGAGATAATTCCGGATGGCCATCCAGTAACGGGAGTTGCTGATCCTCATTTCGAAGATGGCGTTTTGGAGGGGAATGTCGACACGCGCCAAAGATACTGCCACGCGGTTCAGGGCCGATATCTGCCGGATCCCGATAAGACCGATGGCGATGATAAGACACAAGAGCCCGGCAAAACCGAGCATGACGCCCCAATCCAGCACTCTTCGGGAAAAACGGAATTGTTCCATGCTCGCATGTCGCAAACGGCACACCGGCATCCCGGACTCTGGATGCCCTATTTCGTCAGATCGGCCAACCATTCCCTGACGGACTCGGCCTCGTCGGACTCCGGCTGGAGCTCCAAAAAGGCGCGATAATGATACCGCGCCTTCTCCCTGTCCTTAAAATAATCGTCGTAGATGATGCCGAGATTATAGTGGGCCTTGGCGTTGTTTTGGTTATAAGCAAGCGCCTTGTTGAATTCTTCGACGGCGTTCTCGTAATCCTTGTCGCGCGTATAGACGACGCCGAGATTATAGTGGTACCTTTCGGCCTCGCTCTCCAGCCGGCCCTTGGCCTTGCTGAGCTGGGA
>CAZAYJ010000211.1:0-2575 GCA_964489335.1 uncultured Planctomycetia bacterium | reverse complement strand
TCGGGGTGCCAGCCCTGAACCAGAACGAAGTTCGGTTCAGGGCGCCAGAGGGGCAGGGCCCCTATGGAGAGCGACCTCGCCGAAGGCGGGGAGCGGCGGATCGCCGCCTCTGGTGAAATGTGCCCGACCCAAAGGCGCCCTCTTCTCAATCAGGTAAAATAGCCGCCGGCGCTTCTGTGGCTGTTGGAATAAAGGCATGGATTTAGCAATACTTCGACATAGCTGTTCGCACGTCATGGCCCAGGCCGTCAAGTCTCTCTGGCCGGACGTCAAATTGGGGATCGGCCCTTCGATAGAAGACGGATTTTATTATGACTTTGACAAGAAAGAGCCGTTTGCCCCCGAGGACTTAGAGAAGATCGAAGCCAAAATGAGAGAGCTCATTGCGGCCGGCCTGCCTTTTGTCCGCGAGGAGTTAAGCAAGAAAGAAGCGCGGGAACTTTTCAGCGCGTTGGGCGAAACCTACAAGCTGGAATTGATTGACGCTATCCCCGACGAGAAGGTTTCGATCTACCGCACAGGCAGGGATTTCGTCGATCTTTGCCGCGGTCCACATGTCGCCCAAACGGCTGAGATCAAGTCCTTTAAGCTTTTATCGATCGCCGGCGCGTATTGGCATGGGATTGAGACCAATCCCATGCTTCAGAGAATTTACGGCACCGCCTTTGACAAGGCCGCCGACCTCGAAAAATACCTGGCGGTTCTAGAAGAAGCCAAAAAGCGTGACCATCGCAGGCTCGGCAAGGACTTGGGGCTCTTTGACATCTATCACGAAGAGGCGGGGTCGGGACTTGTTTTTTATCATCCCGGCGGCGCGGTCCTGCGCAATATTTTAGAGACGTATGAAAAACAGGAACACGTGCGCCGCGGCTACGAGATGGTCGTGACCCCGCACGTCTTGAAGTGGGACCTGTGGAAGACGTCGGGACATGCGGATTACTATGCCGAGAACATGTATCGGTTCTCGATCGACGGCCAGGACTACGCCGTCAAACCCATGAACTGCCCGGGCCACATTTTGATCTATAAATCTCAGACGCGCAGCTACCGCGATTTGCCGGTGAGGTATTTCGAATTGGGGACGGTTTACCGCCACGAGAAGAGCGGGGTTCTGCACGGGCTCTTGCGCGTGCGCAGCTTCACGCAGGACGACGCCCACATCTTTTGCCTGCCCGAGCAGGTCAAGGCGGAGATCAAGGGCGTGCTGGATTTTGTCTTCGACACGATGAAGCTGTTCGGCTTCAAAGATTTTCATATCGAGCTTTCAACACGGCCGAAAAAATCCATCGGAACGGATGAGGATTGGCAGAGGGCAACGGATGCGCTGCGCACGTCTCTCGACGAGAAAAAACTGGTCTATGATATCAACGAGGGCGACGGCGCTTTTTACGGCCCCAAGATCGATATCAAGCTGAAAGACGCGATCGGCAGGCTGTGGCAATGCGCGACGATCCAGTGCGATTTTGCGCTGCCGGAGAAATTCGACCTGGCCTACGTCGGTGCCGACGGGAAAAACGCCCGGCCGGTTATGCTGCATCGTGTGATCTTTGGGAGCCTGGAGCGCTTCATCGGGACGCTCATCGAGCATTACGCGGGCAACTTCCCACTCTGGCTGTCTCCGCGCCAGGTCGTGGTCGTGCCGGTCAAGGCGGAACAAGAGGCCTATGCCCGGACCTTGGAAAAAGAACTCCGGGCTGGGGACATCCGCGTTTCCTGCGATGCCACGTCAGAGACACTGAATAAGAGGATCCGCAACGCCGAAATGAGCAAGGTTCCCTACGTGGCGGTGGTCGGCGGCCGTGAGGCGGCCGGGCGTACCGTGTCCGTGCGCTCGAAAAAGAAAGGCGACCTGGGGACGATGTCCGTCGAAGATTTTATCAGGCAGTTGCAAACCGAGATCAAAAATAAAGAAGTGTAACCAAGAAGAGTCCCCGTCGGGGGCTCGAACAGGGAGGTGCTGCATTAAAAAGTACGTCAGAGTCAATGAAAAGATCCGTGCTCCGGAGATACGCGTGATTGGGCCTAACAGCGAGCAACTGGGGGTTGTTTCCGTGAAGGCCGGCCTGGACCTGGCAACAAAATATGAGCTGGACTTGGTAGAGGTGGCGCCGCAGGTAAAGCCGCCCGTCTGCCGCATCATGGATTTCAGCAAATATAAATACGAGCAGGAAAAGCGCGAGAGAGAGGCCAAGAAACACCAGAAGCATTTTCAGCTCAAGGAGATCCGGGTCAAGCCGAACATTGAAGAGCACGATTATTATATTAAACTCAAGCATATGCTTGAGTTTTTGAAGGAAGGCAACAAGGTAAAAGTGACGCTGATGTTTCGCGGCCGCGAGATGGCGCATAAAGAGATCGGCCGCCGCGTGGTGGATCGTTTTGCCGCCGATGCGCAAGAGGCCGGCGTCGTCGAAAGCGGACCGACCTTTGAAGGACGCTTCATCACGATTGTGGTGGCACCCAAGTAAAAAGCAGGCAGTAGTCAGCAGAGAACAGACAGTTTGGGGAATTTGCCGACCACTGACCTTAAGCAAGGAGAAGGCATGTTAAAGACAAATAAATCCGTCGCAAAAAG
>CAZAYJ010000210.1:0-2581 GCA_964489335.1 uncultured Planctomycetia bacterium | reverse complement strand
CAAGATTGCCGAAGGCCAGCAGTCGATCTATGACGCCGTGGTCAAGGCGATTGATGTCGGCGAGAGGCTTTATTACCGGCCCGAGACAGGCGAGGCGCAGGAAAGCGCTTTGACCGAAGAGGAACGCTTGAAGGGTAGGGATGGCCAGAAGGGCGCCTTGGCTGTGATCCTGGAGCCGTTCGAGCGCATCATGGCCAGGCTCTTGCCTGACCGCCACGGCCTGTATTCGACGATCCTGACATATGAGCTGGATAATACCATCGAGAAGAACGATGGGGCGGGCAAGTGGGCCGAGAGCATTGTCTTGGAGGAGATGAAGCGTTGGGAGGACCAGATTGCCAAGATCGAGAAACAGATCACGGAATCCAGGAGACAGCTGGAAGCCGAAGCAGATGTCGAGAAGCGGAAACGCAAGAAATCCGCCATCGCCAGCCTGCAGAAAAATATGGCGACAGCCCAGGAGATCGTCGGGCTTCTTGAAGAACTTATCTGGGAGCTTTTGCAGGCCTACCCTTACCGATTCCAGGCCGTTACAGACCTTGTGCGCGGCCACATCGGCGAGGGCCGCCTGGAAAAGCTCGTCGAGGTCGTCAACGAGCTGATCGATGAGTTGGGCAGCGAATATGATTTCAAGGAAGAGGAGCCCATCACGGCGCACATCCTGCAGCAGATCATGACATACCTTCTGCACGCCCAGCATGCGTTGGGTAAGATGCGCCAGGGCGAGCATCGTCATGTCAGCTATCGCCGGATGCTCTTGGATCAATTGATCGACACCATGTCCAGGACGACGGCGCCTGAATATTTTGAGCGCCTCCACATGCTTTACGGGGACTATTTCAAGAGAGAGCTTGGTGATAAGTATACGCCGGAAGCTGCTATGGCCATGTGCCGGGCGGAGCTGGAACACCTCCTCGTGCACCTTTCGGATAATCTGATCAACGAGGCTGAATTCAGGGTCCGCTTCAACCTTGGCGCGGCCCAGCACAGGCCTGTCGTTCTCTTTTTGGATTACGTGCCGACGCCGGTCGAGTTTGAAAGGATGAGCGGCCTCTTTGGTGCCAATTTGAAGGCTGTCATTAATACAGCGGGCACACCGCAATCGCATTACGCCCTTGCCGCCAAGACGATGAATATACCCATTTTTATCATCGCCTCCGATAATCAGCAGGACATGAATATTCTGGCGTCTGGCCCCGAGGCTTTGGTTGAAGAGGGGGCTATCGTCGTCAACCCGACGACGGAGACAAAAGAGGCCTATGCGAAAAAGTCGGGCGTGGAAAAACGCCTTCTGGAATTCTGCAAGGTGCGTTCAGCCGCCAGCGGCGTCTTTGTGTCGGCTAATGCCGACACGCCGGCCCGCATCCGCGAGGCGGTGCAGGTGTATGGGGCGGATTCCATAGGATTGGTGCGCACGGAGAATATTTACGGCAGGATCCTGCCGCCGTCGCTCAGGGGCCTGACCGCGACGTTCCGCGCGATCGTCGACGCCGCCGGCTCCAAGGAGGTGACGTTCCGCGTCATCGATTTCCAGGAAGACAAGAAACCGGCGGCGTGGGCCTTCATCGATTACAGGGGCTATAAATGGTATCTGGGGCATCCCCTCGGCCGCGCCGTCGCCAGGCAGCAACTGAGGGCGTGGTTGCGGTTGTGGACACAGGAAAGAAAGCGTACGCTGCGCGTCATGTTCCCCATGATCAAAACCCTGCGTGATCTGGAGGAGGCGTTGGGTCTTTTGGAAGAGTCGAAGGCCAGGGAAGGGGTTGGTCCGGAGGTCGGGCTGTTCGATATCGGCGCGATGGTAGAGACGACGGAAGCCGTCGAAAATATCGATGCGATTCTCCAGAGGGTCCAGTTCATCAGCTTTGGGACCAATGACCTGACGTCCCGCCTTTACCCTAAGGCCAGCCGTTCCGACACGCAGGCCTATGAGGAATATTATTTGAGAGTCCAGCCGCGCCTGGTCAGGATCATCGCTGCGGTCGCCGCCAAGGCCGTATCCCAGGGCAAGCATGTGAGCATCTGCGGCGATCTGGCGTCGCTTATGCTGTTTTGGCCGGTCCGCGCAGTCCTGGAAGCCAGAGGCGCGCGCGTGACGTTGAGTATGCCTTCGCCGGGGATCCCGGTATTCAAAACCTGGTGTCTCTTGTCCGGCAACATCATTCCGTCTTCCGACGGACAGGCAGAGCGCCTGATTGCCGATGTCCTCTTTGGTGAAGAGGCAGAAACAGAAGCGCGTAAAGACCAGTTGAATGCCGCATTGAAGAACATCTCCGAAGACGTGATGCAGGCGATCAGGTTAGCGGCCGCCGCATCGCAGCAAACAGGCGTTGCGACGGATGAGGATGGCGCGACGTTTAGCTCGGCGGCAGTATCAGTCCACAGCCTGCAGGGCACAGCTCAGAGAAAGACAATAAACGAAGATATCAGTTCGCCGGCTTCCTATGAGCATGCCGCCGGCAACGGCATGTCCTTGTCGCTGCGCCGGTTCAAGACCCCCGTCTTCTGCGACCGGGAGAAAGGCGCGGCCAGCAAGCAGCGGTCTTTCTTGAACCGTTATCGGGGCCAGTGGCAATGGCTG
>CAZAYJ010000209.1:0-2603 GCA_964489335.1 uncultured Planctomycetia bacterium | reverse complement strand
CAGCTCGCTTATGCGTTGAGCGCCATCATCGATGAAAAAATCCGGGATTTCCCCGCGTTTTTGGCCTTCAGAGGGTACGGGGATGTTCTGGCTGTTGCCAATAGCCGCTACCACGATATCAATCCCCAGGAAATCGTTTCCCAGATGCAGGAGATAGACAAGAAATGGCCTCGTCTCACGCAGGATGATGTCTACAGGCAATATCTCAACAAGGACGTCAGCGACGATCTGCACCGTCTCCAGAAACAGGACAGTTCTATGATCGGTGAGCTCCTGTTGACGGATGTTTATGGCGGCCTGGTTGCGTCTTCGGGAAAGACAACAGACTATTATCAGGCCGATGAGGCATGGTGGCAGAGAGCGGTAGCCCAAAAAGGAAATGTGTATGTGGGTGAGGCGGAATATGATACTTCCAGCGGCCTATTTTCGATTCCTCTGGCTTTTGCCCTCAGAGACACCCGACAACGTATCATAGGGGTTTTCAAGGTCGTCGTGGATATCAATGCGTTTTTCCATATTCTGACAAATTATGAAAGGCAGGAAGGCGCCAATGTCACTCTTTTGAACAGCCGTAATGAGATTCTTTTTCATGCCGGTGTCCAGCCCTTAAGCCGTAGCCTGCCTGAATTTGAGATTATGAGCAAGAGCGGCCGCAAGTGGATGATTGTCAAGGATGTCATTTTTCATGAGAAGCCGTCGGGTGTTTTTTTGGCGTATGCCGATGTCGTGCATCCGTGGTTTGTGGCCAACGATTTGCACTGGAAGGTCATCGTGGCTCAGGATAAATATACGATTCTGCAGCCGCTGTATCTCTTTTTGTTGCGTTTGACTTTGGCTGAAGTGTTTATGTTGGCGCTGCTTCTTGTTTTTGCTTTTATTTTTGGGACTATGACGGTCAAACCCTTGGAAAAACTCAGCCACGGCACGGAACTTGTCGCTTCAGGCAACCTGGATTATCAGGTGAACGTCCGCACAGGAGACGAGATCGAACAGCTGGCGCAATCCTTTAACAGGATGACTGAGTCTTTGCATCGCACAAACCTGAAAATGGTGCAGGCCGAAAAAGACCTGAAAGAAGCGCTCAAGATCAAGAGTGAATTTACCTCGACAGTGTCCCATGAGCTCAAGACGCCCCTAGCCGCCATCAGGGAAGGTGTCCAGCTGGTTGTCGACGGTACCTTGGGATCTGTGAATGCCGAGCAGAAGGATTGCCTTCAGATCGTCAAGGGGAATATCGAGCGTCTGGTGCGCCTGATCAATGACATCCTTGATTTCCAGCGGCTGGAGTCAGGCCGGATGGCTTTTGACATCAAGCCGAACGATCTCCATGCGTTGATTCGGGAGGTGACCCCGACCATGGCCTTTTCGGCCAAGAAGAAGGGGCTGGATCTCGAAATGCGCCTGGAGCCGGGGGCATTGGTATGCCTTTTTGACCGCGACAAGATCGCCCAAGTCCTGAGCAATATCTTGAGCAATGCCATCAAGTTTACCGAAAAAGGGAGGATCGCGATCTCGACGTCCGGCCGCGGATCTCATGTCGTGGTATGTGTCGAGGACACTGGCATCGGTATCAAGAAAGAAGATATCCCCAAGCTTTTTCAGCGATTTGCCCAGATTCAGGATAAAGGGTATCGTAAGACCGGAGGCACGGGGCTTGGACTTGTCATTTCACGCGAAATCCTCAAGCTTCATCAGGGCGATATCTGGATCGAGCCGGGCAAGCGCGAGGGCACGATCGTATGTTTCACCCTGCCTTTGCCATCTCGTCCATCGGCCCATGTCTAAGAAAATTTTAATCGTTGATGATGAGGCGGACATCCAGAAGCTGGTCGGCCTGCGGTTGCGCAAGGCGGGTTACGACGTGGAAGTGGCGACCACAGGCCTGGCGGCCATCGAGGCGGTCAGGGATCAGAAGCCGGATTTGATTCTTCTGGACCTGCGCCTGCCGGGCATTGACGGGTTTAAGGTCTGCCGGCAGATCAAGGAAGACCCGGCCCTGAAAAAAATCCCCGTCATCATTTTTACGGCCGTCCATCCGGAGACGGTTCCGCAGCAGATCAGGCAATGTCGGGCCGACGATTTCATCCTTAAGCCTTTTCAGTCCGAAGACCTTTTGAAGAAGATACGCCAATGCCTGGGGGAGGCCGGGGAATGATATGAAACGTTTATCTGTCAAGCTTGCAGCAGGGTTCATGTTTTTGTTTTGCGTTTTTCCGTTTGTGCCGGTTGCGTCTGCCGGTGCGCCGAAGAGCCACACGGTGACGACAAAAGTCGGCGAGGTTTTTATCATTACCCTCGACTCCAACCGCTCGACGGGATACCAGTGGGTGCTGGCGCGTCCGCTCAATAAAGAGAAAGTCGAGTTCATCTGTAGCAAATACAAGAAACTGGACGTTCGTGTCGGGGAGGCAGGGGAGGATCTCCTGCTTTTTAAGGCCACAGGCCCCGGCAAGGTTAGGATTTATCTCCAATACGTCCGACTCTCTGACAAGGACCAGAAACCGGCCCGCAGGGCCGTCTATACTGTCGTCATCCGGCCGTCGTCGGCGTCCTAAGCGCACGCTCTTCCTTAAAAAAGTGTTGCATTTTGTATGCACCAGATC
>CAZAYJ010000208.1:0-2653 GCA_964489335.1 uncultured Planctomycetia bacterium | reverse complement strand
TCGTCCTCGACAACACGACCATCACCATCAGCAGGACGGGTGAGGTGAGGGTAGAGGGAGTAAGCTCCCCTGCCAATAATGTTTTTGATAACTTCATGAATCAGGGCCGCGAACTCGCCGATACTCTTGTGAAGGGGCTTGGTTCTAAAGAAACCGCACTCCAGCAGCTTGCGGATTACGCACGCCGCTACAGCTTGAAGTCCAGCCATGAGACAAAATGGGTCAAGAAGCATACGCCGCTTATCGTCAGGTTCTTTGCCGACCGCGGGGTCAGCGACAAGTCAACGCAATACAACATTATTTCTATTGCCCAAGTTGTTTTGGAATACACCCAGGCCGGCGAGTCTTCGCCTGTCGTCTCCCTGACAGGCCGCTGCTACACCATTCCATTTCCGTTCCCGGACATGATGCGTAACCGTGGGGTCAGCCAGGCGGAATGGCTTGAGTCTTATGTCTTGGTAAGCGTTCTGTTGAGATTGCGTCAGGACAATAGCCAACTTATCATGGTTAAAGACATTTGGAACATGACAGAGCGGGCCTTTGCCGACCATATGCTGCCGTTTACGCCAGGCCGCTTCGTCGAATTGCTGGAAGGCTTGCGCCGGCGGGGTCTCATCCGCAATGCCGCCAACGGTGCTTTTGATGTTGAGACCGCGTCAGGCTCGAGGGTCATCTTTGACCTGGATCCGCGCCTGGTCGCCAGTTGGGCCGACGACACCGAATACATCAAACAGGACTTGAAGAAGGCCCTCAAGGCCGGCCGCAATGAATTCCTGCGCGCCATAGACCTCTATGCCCAGTATGCGCAGCAGTGGAGCATATATCCCGTGGAAGCCAAGTATCCTGTCTTGCGCGCCGTGACGCTCATGAGCAAGAAAGAACACGAACAGATGGTCTCTTACCTGTTGAGCCGCAGCCAGTGGGAGAGACTGCCTTTGATTGACGCAGTGCTCCTGATGCTCGATCCCGAAAGGGCCTGGGGCGATTGGCTGGCGTCTCAGGCGCCGCAACTCCTGCATCGCAGCATCTACTTTGTGGCTGCCGAGATCTCCCTGCTCGCCGGCGGATTGGGCCGCGTCATGCAGTACCATGGCACAGGCATGCATCAGTTGGGCGCAGACATCATCTGCGTCGAGCCCTATTACCGTAAACATCGCGACAAAACAGGAGCCGTGCACCCTCTGGATTACACCGACGCGAAGGCCGTCCCGCTTCCTGTCAAGGATGTCCAGAAGCTCAACAATACCTTCAGTACCTTTGTCCAGGGCAGGTATGTGACTTTTGAGGTCTATACGGCGATTAACGGCATCGGCGTCATGACATACCTCATCCGCGATATTGAAGGACGGTTCGTCAACATCCTGTATGAATACGGCACGGATGAGTCGCCAGCCTCCAACTACGAGTTCACCGAATTCTTCACCAAGGCCGCGCTTGAGCTCGTGCGTTACCTGGAAATCGAAAAGAAGCACAGGCTGGGCAGCGATTACAAGCCGCCTCTGGTGGATTGCAATGACGGCCAGGTCCTGCCTCTGGCCGCCTGGAGAAAGATCTTCTACAGCGACGCCACCAAGATTATGCGCGTAGGCGTTGACGACAAGAATCTTCTTGAGACTTATGAGATTTTCAAAGACGCCATTTTCTGCGGCACGACGCATACCTACCGCAACCGCGTCATGATCCAGGATTTTGAATACGGCAAACGCTTCTTGAAGGCCGCCGGCGTGCCGGATGAATGGCTCTGGGTTTTCCTGCGTGACGAATTCGGCACCAAGATATGGGACTTCACCTCGGCGGGTGTGCGCTGCGCTGATGTCGCCAAGGCCGTCAGTGCCATCCACGGCTTTGAGATGAATGCGCGCGATCCGGGCGTTCAGCTCTTTGGTGTCACCAACGGCGATAACCGCATGTATTCTTCTGAATTCTTCCGCGCGGCGCTTAAGAAGCACAACATCGATGAATATGAATATGTGACACCCGAGCATGTCTCCATCGGAAAACGGCAGGCCAAGGAAGATTCCGGCTTTGGCCTCAATCCCGACCAGATGGTTATCTCTTACTCCGGCAGATTGGTGCCTGAAAAGGCCGGACGCCTGAGGGCCTTCACCGACGCCAATATTGAGGCATGGGTCAAGGCCGGTATCCAGGTCGTGATTTTCGGCAATGTCCAGCCGTATGAAGATTCGCGCAAGATCGGCCAGGACCTGGAGCGCCTCCAGGAGAGATTATCGAAGGCGGGTTATGCGGGTAAGTTTATCTTCAGAGGCAAGTTCAATATTGATGACCAGAGGCGTCTGCTTGCCGCCTCTGACATCCAGATCCAGGATTCAGACCGTTATACAGGCGCATCCGAATACACGGAGGCCGATGTTTCCGCCAACGCGGGCCTGCAGATGGGCGCGCCGTTCTGGGAGGGTATTATTCCGCGGCAAGGTTTAGCTGTTAATATTCGCGAGAAGACAGGTAATACCCTTGTCCCCGGCACCGCGAACGATAAAGATTACCGTAACATCGTCTTCTGGGCGAACGAAGAATTCCGCAAAGGCACGTTGAGTATTTATCAGGCGCAGTCGGTCCGCCTCAGCCGTTACCTTGGGGCCTTGATTACGGCGGCCGAATACCTGCGCCTGTGGAACAGCACAATCTTTAACCA